>DATMEC010000225.1:0-13358 GCA_035557125.1 Steroidobacteraceae bacterium | reverse complement strand
CCTGTTGACGGGCCTCCTGCTCTTCTACAGCACAGCGACCATCGAGCGCTTCCTCGCGCTCTCGGTCGGTTACCTGTACCTCGTCTACATCGTCTTCGTCGTCTGGAGCATCGCCGTCTTCGGCGACAGGATCGGGGAGGCGCTGGCATCCCAGCCGGTCGGCAACCAGTGGTTCAAGGCAGGCATCACGTACGCGGGCTACAACGTCGCGACGTTGCCGGCCGTGCTGTTCTGCATCCGTCACCTCACGCGGCCCCGCGAGACGCTCATCGCCGGATTCCTGGCCGGACCCCTGGGAATGCTCCCGGGCGTGCTCTTCTTCATCGCGATGATCGGCTTTCACCGGGAACTCGCCGATGTCTCATTGCCTTCTGCCTTCCTCCTCGGGAAGCTCAACGCCCCCTGGTTCGAATGGGTCTTCCAGATAGCCGTGCTGCTGACGCTCGTGGACACCGGCGTCGCGTTGCTGCACTCGATCAATGAACGGGTCGCAAAGGTCTATGAGGAAGGTTCACGGCCGATGCCGAGGATCCTCCGGCCGGCTCTCGCGGTGACGATCATGGTCATCTCGGTCTATGCGGCATCCGCCATCGGACTGGTCGACCTGATCGCGAAAGGTTACGGCTACCTAACCTACGCCTTCATCGTGCTGCTGATCATCCCGGTGCTGACGGTCGGGCTCTGGCGGCTGGTGCGATCCTGATGGCCGGGAAGCCCGCCGCAAAACCGGGAAGGGGCAGGGGGCGCGGCAAGTCCATCGCACCGAGCAAGGACCGGCGCGGCCTCGACGCCGCGGACATCGTGCTGCAGATCGACGATGAACGCATCGCGGCGCTGGCCGCCCAGGTGCGCGAGCGCGGCGGTGCGACGATCGGCGCCTACCGCGAGCCGTTGTCCGGCAGCACCATCCTCGTGGCGTCGCTGCCTCTCGCGGCTGTGCAGCCAACGCCCTTCCAGCGCGACCTTTCGCCGACGCACACCAAGCGTCTGGCGCAGAAGATCGACGAGGCGGGCTCGTTCCTGGATCCGATCATCGTGGTACGGGACGAAAAGGGCGAGTTTTGCACGCCGAACGGCCGGCACCGGCTCGCTGCCGCCAAGGTGCTTGGCCTGCGACAGATCACGGCGCTCATTTCGCCCGACGAGGGCCTCGCGTTCCGCATCCTGGCGCTCAACACGGAGAAGGCGCACAACGTCAAGGACCGCAGCCTCGAGGTTATCCGCATGGCGCGCGCCCTGGCGCGCCGCGAGCCGCGCGCGAAGGAAACCGACTATGCCGCCCAGTTCGAGGCGGCGGAGTTCCTGACGCTCGGCGTGCTGTACGCGAAGGACGGTCGTTTCGCCGGCGGCGCCTACAGCTCGTTCCTGAAGAAGGTCGATCGCTTCTCGGACCGCACGCTGGCAGTGAGCCTGCGTGAACGGGAGGGATATGCCTCCCGGCTGCGCGACATAGACACCCAGGTGCGCAAGATCATCAAGTCGCTGGAGGCGAAAGGCTTCAAGTCGCCGTACCTGCGCGCTTTCGTCGTTGCGCGCATCAACCCGGTGCGTTTCCATCGAGCTAAGCCCGGCGACAACAAGCCGGCGATGCCTATCGCGGCCGCCTTGACGCGCATGACGGCGGCGGCGAAGGGATTCGACGTCGGCAAGGTGCGGCCGGCGGACCTGGCGCTGGTCGCGGCGCTGTCGAGCGAATGAGGCATCGCGCGACCGGCATCGGCAGGATCTGCTTCCTGGTCGGGATCGCCACGCTGGCGAGCTGCACCTCGACCGCCCGGGTATTGCTGGATCGAGACGTCGCCGTCCCGATGCGCGATGGCGTCATCTTGCGGGCGGATATCTATCGCCCGGCTGGCGACGGCAAGTTCCCTGTGCTCGTCTTTCGCACGCCCTACGGAAAAGACAACGCGGCGCGCAGCGACAGCGTTCACGAGAAAGCCGTTGCGCGCGGCTATGCGGTCGTCATGCAGGACGTGCGTGGTCGTCATGCCTCGGACGGTCACTTCGACCCGTACCGGCAGGAAGGCTTGGACGGTTACGACACGATCGAGTGGGCCGGCGGGCAGGCCTGGTCCGATGGCCGGGTCGGGACGTATGGCCTTTCGTATCCGGGCGCAGTTCAATGGCTTGCCGCGATGGAGGCGCCGCCGCACCTCGTGGCCATGGCGCCCGCGATGACATTCTCTTCGCCGCGCCGGTTCTTCTACATGAACGGCATCTTCGACCGGTCGTGGCTGCCGTGGATCTACGAGAACATCGCGCCGGACGCGCGACGCCGGCTCGGCATGGCCTCGGGCGACGCAGAGCGGCGCTGGCAGGATGTTTCCGGTGAATTTCTGTCGTGGCTGCCGATGCGCGACTTGCCTGAGTTGCGACGTGAAGCCCCTTACTACTTCGAATGGTTGGGACATCCGCCGGAAGATCCATGGTGGGACTGGGCGGAGCTGCGTGGCCGCTACGGGCGCGTGACGGCGGCTGTGCTGAATCTGAGTGGTTGGTACGACGACGCGTACGGCGTCGAGGGTGCGGCCACGAACTTCAACGGACTGCGGACCGCGCGGCGCGCGGAACCGCGCTTGCGTGCGCACCTCGTGCTCGGTCCATGGGCGCACGGCGCGCCATCCACGGTGTATAGCCAGGCCGGCGACCTGGATTTCGGACCTGCCGCGGCCCTCGACTACGACGCACTGGTGCTCGACTTCCATGACCATTATCTTCGCGGCATCGACAACCGTTTCGGACGGGAGCCGCCCGTGCGCTATTTCATGATGGGCGCGAACGCGTGGCGTGAGTCGAGCGAGTGGCCGCCGCCACCTGGGCGTGTCGAGGCCCTCTTCCTCGACGGCGCGGGCGGTGGCAAGACTCGCATGCTGCGATCGGAGCCACCGGCGTCACCGGACGCCAGAAGCGCATTCACCACTGATCCACAGCGACCAGTCGTCGATCCGCACGGCTCGCCGGGTGCGCACGACTATCGCGTGCTTGCCTCTCGAAACGATGTGCTTACCTTCGAGACGGACCCGCTTCCGGACGCCTGGAGCGTCGCCGGCAATGTCACGGCAATCCTGTACGCGTCCTGTGACTGCCGCGATTTCGACCTGTGGGTGCGCCTCCAGGATGTGCATCCCGATGGACGGGCCATCAACCTGGCCAGCCCCGGGAACGATGTCATCCGGGCGAGCTACCGCGAGCCGGCAGTCGGTCGCCAACCGGTGGAACCCGGGATCGTCTATGAGCTGCGCCTGCCGCAGACGTTGACGAGCATCCGCTTCGGCAAGGGTCACCGCATCCGCGTCCAGGTTTCCGCGTCGTTCGATCCGCACCTGTCACGCAATCTCCAGACCGGGGAGTCCGAAGTAACCTCGGGCGTTTCCCGCAAGGCCGTGATCACCATTCGCCATGGGACCCAGCACCCATCCCGGCTGTTGCTGCCGACCGTGGCCGATATGACGCCATCCCTCGATTGAGCCTGCCCATAGGGGCAGCTTGGCTTGACGGGTCATGCTCATACAATTCCCGAAGCGGCCAGCTTCCGGACCATGGAAGGGAAAACCATGAATGCAAGGACTGCATTTCTTCCGCGCGCGATGGCCTGCCTGGCGCTGCTCACCCTGGCGCCGGCAGCGAACTCCCAGTCAGCCGACCGCGCGGGCAGCTGGGAGACGCGCCTCGACCTCGTCTACCAGAATTCAGCCGAGTGGGATTTCAATGGCGGTACGACGGCAGCCACCGACAGCGACACGAGCTTCCTGGTCGGGGTCGGCTACCACCTGAGCGACAACATCGAGCTGGGCGGCAATCTCACCTTCGGACAGACCGACTACACCGCAGGCATCGTCGGCGACGAGGTCGGCGAGATCTTCGAGGTCCGGGGCGAGTATGAGTCCACGTCGCTGATGTTCGACGCGACGTGGAACTTCCTGCCGGCCGCGTTCACGCCGTTCGTGTAGGCGAGCGCCGGCTGGAGCTGGGTCGACACCAACATCGCGACCGCGCCACCGCAGACCGGCTGCTGGTGGGATCCCTGGTGGGGCTTCGTCTGCACGTCGTTCCAGGACACGAAGTCGATCGACGGATTCACTTACGGCTTCGACGTCGGGGCGCGCTACGATTTCAGCGACTCCCTCGCAGCGCATGCGACTTACCGCATGATGTGGGTCGACCTCGACAATGCGGACGGCACGCCGGACGTGGACGGCTTCCGTCTCGGAATCGGCTGGAAGTTCTGACACGGGACGGCCCGCCCCTCGGCTGGCCGTACCGGGAATTCGTCCCGTCGCGTCGCGCGTCGGCGCTATCGCCGCGCGCCATAGCATGCGTCGATGTACTCCATCGAGGCAGGCAGCTCATGAACCCGTTACTCCGTGTCATTTGGCCGTGGCGGATGCTTGGCTTTCTGGTCGCGGTTGTGGGTGTACTTGCGCCGCCCGCATCGCTGGCGGCCGACCCGTTCGAGATGGAATGGCGCGAGCTCGCCCGCGGCGTCTGGGTCGGCATCCGGCCGGTTTCCTACCGCTCGCCGGTGACGACCAACACGATGATCGTCATCGGAAGCCAGGGAGTCCTCGTCTTCGACGCCGCCGGCTTCGCCATCCAGGGCGAGCGGCTCGTCGAGAAGGTTGCCGAGCTCACCGACAAGCCGATCACGCACATCGCGATCAGCCACTGGCACGGCGACCACAGCATGGGCGACTACAAGGTCCTGGAGAAGTTCCCGGGAGCGGAGGTGATCTCGCACGAGTTCACAGCGCGTTACAACGCGAGCCCGAACGGGGAGAAAGTCGAGCCGCCCGACGTCAAGGCGGAGAACGAGTACCGGGCTCGGGTCGAGAAGGCTCTAGCCACCGGCGTCCGGTCGGACGGCACGCCGGTCACACCGAAGATGCGAGAGTTCTACGTCGAACTGCTCGAGAACTTCGACTTCGTCAGCCAGGAAATCCAGCGCCGGCAACAGATTCAGCCCACCCGGACCATAACCGACAAGGTCGTAATCGACCTCGGCGGACGAACCGCCGAGCTGCGCCACATCGCGCCCGGCAACACCAAGGGCGACATGCTTCTCTGGCTGCCCGGGGAGAAGATCCTGGCGACCGGCGATATCGTCGTCCGCCCGACGCCCTACGGCTTCTACAGCTACCCGCGCAGCTGGGCGTCGGTGCTTCGCGAGCTGAAGTCGTTCGACGCGAAGTACATTGTGCCGGGTCATGGCGAAGTCATGACCGACACGGCGTACGTCGACTTGCTGGCGGAAACGATGGATCTCGTGGCGGACCAGGTCGATGCCGCGGTCAAGGCGGGCAAGTCGCTCGACGAGGCACGGACCGCCATGGACTGGACTTCGGTCGAGAAACGCTTCGTCGGCGACGACTCGATGCTCGCTTTCCTGTTCAACCTCTGGTTCAAGACCCCGATCGTCGAAGCGCAATACAACCTGTCGAGCGGCAAGGACAACGAATCACTTGAGGCGCCGGAAACGCCGAAAAGCTAGCCGCCGCCCGGCTCTCGGTTAGACTCCCCGGACATCTTCGTCGGGGGGTGACATGAACAAACGAGTGCGCGGGACGTTCGCCGCGGCGGCGGCCCTGTTGGCGATTGCGGGGGAGGCGGGGGCGCAGGCGAATGTGACTAGCGCCGACGAAGCCGCGTTCCGTGCGCTCTTCAAGGAACTGGTCGAGATCAATACGACACGCTCGGTCGGCAACTGCACGCAGGCGGCCGAGGCGATGCAGAAGCACCTGCTCGCAGCCGGAATCCCGCCCGAGGACACGCGAATTCTGGCGCCGCCGGAGGCGCCGAAAGACGGGGCACTGATCGCCGTGTTGCGCGGCCGGGACCGCACGGTCAAGCCCATCCTGCTGCTCGCGCACATAGACGTGGTCGAGGCGAAGCGCGAGGACTGGGAGCGCGACCCGTTCAAGCTGGTCGAGGAAGACGGCTGGTTCTACGCGCGCGGGGTCAGCGACGACAAGTCGATGGCCGCGATCTTCACGGATAACCTGATCCGCTACCGGAAGGAAGGTTACGTGCCACGCCGTGACATCAAGCTCGCCCTGACTTGCGGCGAGGAGACGGCGGGCGCGGGGCTTTTCGACAGCGTGCGCTGGCTGGTGCAGACGCAGCCGGAAGTGCTCGACGCCGCGTTCGCCATCAACGAGGGTGCGGGCGGCGAGTACGACAAGGACGGCAAGCCGATCGTGTTGCAGATCCAGGCGGGCGAGAAGATCTACCAGGACTTTTCGCTGGAGACAACGGACGCCGGCGGCCACAGCTCCCGCCCATCGCGCGTCAATGCCATCGTGCGCCTCGCCGAGGCGCTCGCGAAGCTCGGTGCCCACCAGTTCCCAATCATCCTGAACCCCGTGACCCGGAGCTACTTCGAGGCCATGTCGAGGCTGTCCGAGCCGGCGATCGCGTCCGACATGCGCGCCGTATTGCAGTCGCCGCCTGACGAGGCTGCGGCGCAGAGGTTGTGGACGGCCGATCCTTCGTGGAACGCCATGCTGCGCACGACCTGCATCGTCAGCGAGATCGAGGGCGGTCACGCGCCGAACGCGATTCCCCAGCACGTCAAGGCGACGGTCAACTGCCGCATCATGCCGGGCACGCCGGTGGCGGACGTGCAGGCGGAGATTGCCAGAGTGGTTACCAACGATGCGGTAACCATCACGCCCAAGGGCGAGGGCGGCGTGCAGTCGCCCATGCCGCCGCTGACGGAAGAAATCGTGGCGCCGGTGCGCAAGGTGGCCGAATCCATCTGGCCTGGCGTCGCGATCGTGCCGACGATGCTGCCCGGCTACACCGACGGCAAATACCTCAACCCGGCTGGCGTGCCGACCTATGGGGTCTCGGGACTCTTCGAGGACGCCGAGGGTAACTACATCCACGGCCTCAACGAGCGCATGCGCGTGAAGTCGCTGATGGAGGGACGCCGGTTCCTCTATGAGGTCGTGAAGCTGTACGCGGATTCCGCGGACTAGGCGCCGAACCGCCGGTGCACGAGGCCGAATTTGTAGGACGAACCGGCAGGGAAACCCTCGACAGGCTTATAGGCGCGTCAGGACGACGGCCCTATCGTGCTGCGAATGCGCTGGGATGTCGTGATCGTCGGCGGTGGACCTGCGGGGCTGAGCGCCGGGCTGATACTCGGGCGCGCCTGCCGTCGCGTGCTCATTTGCGATTCCGGAACGCCCCGGAGCTGGGCGTCGAAGTCGCAACACGCATTCCTGACGCGGGATGGCACGCCACCAGCGCGGTTTCGAAAGCTTGCCCGTGCCGAGTTGCGGCGATACCCGCGAGTGACGTTCCGGCGCACGGAGATCCAATCCGCCCGGCGCGCCCGGGTCGGCGGGTTCAGCCTTGTAACGGACGGCGGTGCCCGTATTTCGTGCCGCAAGCTCCTGATCGCGACGGGCGTATTCGACCGGCTGCCGCCGATTCCGGGCGCCGGCGCCCTGTTCGGGAAGAGCGTGTTCCAGTGCCCGTACTGCGACGGATGGGAATTCCGCGATCAGCCTGTCGCCGTGTACGGAAAGGGCGGTCGCGGCTACGAAATGGCGCGGGCACTCACGGCGTGGACGCGCGACATCGTGCTTTGCAGCGATGGCAAGGCCACGCTGTCTCGTGGACATCGCAATGAACTTCGGGCCAACGGCATTCAGATCCGCGAGGAACGCATCGCCGGGCTCGAAGCCCGTCGAGGGGCACTTCGCGCCATTGAGTTTCGGAACGGCACGACGCTACCTCGGCGGGCCCTGTTCTTCGATACGCCCGTCACCGGCCAGTCACGGCTGGCCGAGTCTCTCGGTTGCCAGTTCAACCGGCGGGGTGGCGTCAAATGCGGTCGCTACGAGGCTACGAACGTGCCCGGCGTCTTCGTCGCCGGAAACATAATCAAGGACGTGCAGCTCGCGATCGTCGCGGCGGCGGAGGGCGCCCGGGCGGCTTTTGGGATCAATAGGGCGCTCACGAGGGAAGAATTTCAGCGCATGGCGACGTCTCGTCCTTCGAAACGGCCCCGGCATCGCGCTCGCAGGGCCTGAGCTCCGCGGCTAGAGGCATATGATCCGACAGCTTTCGCCAGTCGCTTGCGGCAACTTTCACCGGCCGGTGCCGAAGATTCCGGACGTAAATCCGGTCGAGCCGAAGCCAGGGTGCGAGCGCCGGGAAGGTACGCGCCGGGCGTCCCGCGGCACCCGAGTGTACTTCCGTCACGCCGCCTTCGCGGACCAGCCGCCGGTGGGCGCGCTCGCGCCAGTCGTTGAAGTCGCCTGCGATGACGAGCGCCGCGTCGCGGGGCACGTCGTGGGCAATGAGCTCGAGAAGCCGGCCGACCTGCCTCCGACGATGGGACTCGCGCAGTGCGAGGTGCAGGCAGATGGCGTGCAATGGCTCATGATCGCCAGCCGGCCCGATCACGGCGTGCAGCAGGCCCCGAGGCTCCGCCTCGCCGACAGACGCATCCACGTTGCGCCAGGATTTGATGGGATGCTTGGAAAGAAGCGCATTGCCGTGATGCCCGCCCGTCGCGACGGCATTTTGTCCGTAGGCGTACTGCGTCCATACGCCGTCCGCGAGAACCTCGTACTGGTGCATGGGCGACTCCACGCCGTTGGCGGCCCCTATTTCCTGCAAGAAGACGAGGTCCGCCTGCGACGCGCGCAAGGCGTCGCGGATG
Source organism: Steroidobacteraceae bacterium (assembly GCA_035557125.1). Lineage (GTDB taxonomy): Bacteria > Pseudomonadota > Gammaproteobacteria > Steroidobacterales > Steroidobacteraceae > SCUD01. The sequence continues at coordinate 4,684 of DATMEC010000225.1, read as the reverse complement.
CGCAGCAGGGCTTCGTGGCGGTGCCCCGCGCGGAATCCCTGGTGCGCGTTCAGCGTGAGCACACGGATCCATGGCGTTCCATCGCCGGCAGCCCCGGTTTCCATTAGCCTAAGCTATACCGGGGAGGCTGAAGTGAGCGAACTGGAGATTCCCACAGCCGTCGCGGTGCTGGCCATCGGCGGCACGATCGGCTTCTTCATCCTTCTCGTCTGGTCGATGAAGCGCCATCGCGATCCGAAGCTGGAGGTCGACTGCGACGCATCGATCGAAAGCCTGCTTCCGTCGCTTGCCGGGCTCACGTTCGGCACGGTCGTGCACGGCAACAGCGTCGAAGTGCTCGAAAACCGCGCGTACTTCGACGCCCTCATCGACGAGATCGACGGGGCGCGCCGCTCGGTGCACTTCGAGACCTTCCTCTGGAAGGAGGGCAGGATCGGCTCGCGCCTCGCCGAGGCGATGATCCGGCGGGCCCGGGCAGGCATCGAAGTGCGCGTGCTGCTCGACGCAACCGGAACGAGGGGCATGGGAAAGGAAGTGGCAAAGCGGCTCACGGATGCAGGCTGCAAGCTGCGGAAGTTCCACCGGGTGCACATCGGCAACATCGGCGTCCTGAACGAGCGGGACCACCGCAAGCTTGCGATCGTCGACGGCCGCGTCGCCTTCGTGGGAGGCCACTGCATCGTGGACAGCTGGCTGGCCGAGGAGGGAGGCGAGGAGCGCGTCTTCGACGTGAGCGTGCGGCTGCGCGGCCCGATCGTTCACAGCATGCAGTCCGCCTTCAGCGAGAACTGGGTGGGGCGTACCGGCGAACTCTTCATGGGTGACGATGTTTTTCCGCGGCTCGAGCCCGTTGGCGACGTTTCGATTCATGCCGCGTTCGTGAAGCCGGAAGGATCGGCCCCAGCCGTGAAAATCCTGCACCACGCCGCGATCTGCTGCGCGAAGGAGCGCATCTGGATCCAGAACCCCTATTTCCTTCCGGAACCGAGCGCGATCGACGCGCTGGGGGAGGCGGTCAAGCGGGGTGTCGACGTGCGCGTGCTGATGCCGTCAACCTCGGGCTCGGACAACCCGATGGTCCAGCATGCCGGGCACCGGAACTTCGAGAAGTTGCTCCGTTGCGGCGTTCGCCTGATCGAATATCCATCGGCGCTGCTGCACCAGAAGATCATGACGATCGACGGACTGTGGTGCGCGATCGGCACGGCCAATTTCGATGACCGCTCGTTCGAGACGAACGATGAAATCACCATCGCCTTGATCGATGCCGCGACCGCAAAGCGCTTCGACGACATTTTCGAGCGCTACGCGGCCGACGGCAGCGAGATCGAGCTCGAGCGCTGGGCGAGGCGCAGCCCGGTCCACAAGCTCGTGGACCAGATGTACTACCTGTTCAACGAGCTCCTTTGAACTTGACTCAGAATCGCCAGGCGACGCCTGCAAAGATCTCTTCCTGCAGGGTGCGGTCTTCCTCGCCTTCCGTGAGCTCGAACTCGAACCAGCGCATCCCGCCGAAGATCGTCATGCGCTCCTGCACCCGGAATTCGGCCCGTGCGCTGAGATCTGTGAGGTTGTTCGCGCTGCCGAATGTCAGGATGTCCGGCGAATAGAAGGCCTGGCCGGAAATCGCGAGCCCGGTCGAACGGTCGATCTCATAGCGCACCTCGAGACCGAGGCTGGCGGCCAGGACGTCGTTGTTCTCGTCCTCGAGCAGCGCGGCGTAGGCCCGCGGACCGAACAGGAACTGCAGCCGGTCGATGTTCAATTCCGCCGGGAACAGGACGTCGCCCATCAGGACGATGTCGCGAGATTCGCTGAGGAAGAACCCGGCGGAAATCCGGCTCGCCCGCTCGAGGTCCATCTTCCGCCCGCTGGAGATGTAGCGCAGCTGAATGGTGTCGTCGCTGAGGGCGACCTCGCCGATCGGCCGCTCCTCGTCCAGGTCCTGGGCGTAAGCCATCGTGCAAGGCCCGGCTAGCACGAGCATTGCGGATGCCAGCGCGGTAGATTTCAACATGGGACTCTCCTTGTCCGGCGGACATGCGTACATGGCTCGGCAGGATCCGGGGTGTGGACTGGCGACGCGGTCGGCCATTGCCCTCACTTGCTGTCGGCTGGCATGCGATTGGAGGGATGCCGCCCCGTAGGAGCCCCGGAAAGCCGTTTTGTGAGCTACATTCCGGCCGTGAAACGCGCGCCGGCCTTTTCCATGGCGGCCCGCCCGACCCGCTCGGGCGCAATACGCCTGCTCGAATCCGTCGACCTGCCGACGTCGGATCTGTACGACGGGCACTTCCGAGACTTCTTCTTCATTGGAACAGCGACCGAGCCGGTCGGGATCGTAGGGCTCGAGTTGCACGGAGAATGTGCGTTGTTGCGCTCGCTTGCCGTCACGCCATCGGCGCGAGCGGCTGGTGCCGGAACGGCCCTGGTCGAGCTTGCCGAGTCGCATGCGCGATCGCACGGCGTGCGCAACGTCTACTTGCTCACGACGACCGCAGAGGATTTCTTCGCGCGGCGGGGCTATGCCCGGATTGGCCGCGAGGCCGCACCCGACGCCATCCGTTCAACCCGCGAATTCGCGGATATCTGCCCGGCGGGCTCCGCATTCATGGTCAAGCACCTGCCGAAATGAATGGCGCGCCCGCACGCGGCGGAGTCTATCGGTCGTTTGCGGACGCCACGCGAGCGAGCGCCGCCGCGAGCCCTGCGATCTGTCCCGGCCCCACCCGGCAGCACCCGCCGACGAGGCCCGCACCGGCCCGGACCCATTCCGGCGCGAGGTCCGCAAGGCCGCGCTCGCCCGGCGCGCCGCGCCAGGATTCGTCGCCCGCATTCCAGCTTTCCCCGGAATTCGGGTAGACGACGACCGGCTTGTCGGTGCCGATTCTCAGCGACCGGATCGCGCTCGCGACGATGCCCGGCTTCACGCAGTTGACGCCCACGGCAATCACCTGGGCGAAGTCATCCGCGAGCCGCGCGCAATCGGCGAGCGGCTCGCCGTGCGAGGTGCGCTCGCCGTCGGGCGAGGTGAAGCTGAACCAGGCCTGCGTGCCCGGATGGCTCGCGAGCAGTGTGGCGTAGGCACGCGCTTCCTCGAGGAGCGGGATCGTCTCGCAGGCGAGGAGGTCGGCACCGGCACCGGCCAGCACTTCGAACCGCCGCGCGTGGAAGCGCGCGAGCGCGTCGGCGTCGAGCCCGTAGTCGCCGCGGTACTCGGCGCCGTCGTGCGAAATTGCGCCGTACGGTCCGACGGATGCGGCGATAAGCAGTTCCCGCCGGTCGCGCGGATGATCACGGCGATAGCGCGTCCGCGCATTCCGGGCGAGCTCGACCGATAGCCGCAATAGACGCGTTGTCTCGGTGGCATCGATGCCGAGTCCCGCGAAGCCGTCGTAGCTCGCCTGGTAGCTCGCCGTGATCGCGATGCTCGCGCCCGCGGCGTAATAGTCGTAGTGCAGCTCCTCGATCGCATCAGGCTGCTCGCGCAGCACGCGCGCGGACCAGAGCGAGCCCGAGATGTCGAAGCCGCGCGTCTCGAGCTCGGTGGCGAGGCCACCGTCCAGGATAACCGGTCCGTCGTCGAACAACGTCATTGAAGTCAACGACCGCGCGTGCCCCGGCCCGGGCTGCGGTCCGCCTCGAAGAGCGGCTTCGCCCGGACCTTGAAGGGCGCATCGAGCGCGGCGGCCCACCTGGCATCCTGGCCGTACAGGTCGCGCCGGAAGTTCATGCGGCCGTCGGCGTCGACCCAGGCCGTCCAGTAGGCGATCAGCACCGGCACCTTCGTCTTCAGGCGTCCGCGAGCACTTCGGGCGCCGGGCGCACGCGGACCGGCGGTTTGCCTGCCGCTTTGAGCTCTGCATTGAAGCCCGACGCCCCCGCGGGGAACGTCCGAGGGCCGCAGGTAGAGCTCGCGCCCGCCCAGTTCCTGCACGTCCGTGACCGGCGGTACGCCGGGACCGGTCACGGGGATTATCGAAATGCCGCTACGCGACGGGTCGGTGAAGTCCACCGATTCCCGCCGCCAGTCGTTGATGAGCGTGCCTGCGGCGACGATGTCGCCACGCCCTTCGAGCAAAGCGGGCATGAGCTCGTCGCGGGCAAACGGCACGATCACCACCTGGACGCGCAGGTGCTTGTTCTTGAGGCGCTTGTTGAGGCCGTCCTCGAACAGCTTGAAGGCATCCGGCACGAGGCCCCGCTGCGTGCCCTGGTCGATGAAGAACGACGTCTTCGAGTACGTCGTCAGCACGCGGATGATGCGCCGCTCGATCATGCCGTCGAGATCGCCGGTCCACTTCGCGAGCGCGATCGGCGCGATCGGCGCGATGCCGGTGTCGGGAACATCGACCGTGGGCGCAGGAGTCGCGGCCGCAGCCTCGTTGTTGGCCTCGGTCTCCGCAACGGAGGCCGTGTCGGTGCCGCAGCCGGTTGACGCCAAACAGGCGACCAGCAGGGCGAGGAATCCTGCTGGCTGGGTTCCGTAGATCTTGCGCATGTGAGCCTCGATGCCCCCCGGCGTTGCGGGGGCATTTTGCGCTCGCCCCGGCAGGTAAGGGGCGGTCACTCGCAAGTCCATGATCTGCCTGGCGTCCCCGGCTTCGAAACACGGATGCGAATGAGTCGTATTACGCTCGACACCGCTCGCGCCACCCGCTAGCATGTTGAGAATTGTTCTTAT
>DATMEC010000224.1:0-2782 GCA_035557125.1 Steroidobacteraceae bacterium | reverse complement strand
AGCTCGCCGCCCGCGTTGACGTCCACGTAGGCGATCGACCGGAACGCGCCGCGCGCGAGCGCGCTGTTGTCGGACGCGATCTGGTAAACGTCCCAGGTCTCGAGCCGGCGGCCGGTGAGGCGTTCCTCGATCAGCACGTTGGAGTACTGCCGCGCCTCGCACTCGCGCAGCAGGTCCCGCAGGTAGCCCGCGACGTTCTCGAGCGAGTTCGTCCCCGTCACGATGGCGTGGAGGTAGGTCGGCTTCTCGATGATCTGGAGCTGATAGGACATCAGGCGCCCCGCTTCCGGGGCCGGCGATTATCGCTCAGCTCGAGTGGTCGTGCACCACCCGCCAGCCCGCCGGCGTCCTCAGCCACGCCAGGGTGAACCAGCCCGACTGCTCCGCCTTGCCGCCGCCCGAAAGCGCCCAGCGCGCGGTCGCGAGTGCGGCATCCGGTCCGAGCGGGCGCACGGCGAGTTGCTCGAAGCGCAGTTGATGGACGACCTGGCCGTCGCGGAAGTACGTTTCGCGAAAGGCCTTCTCGATCGCCGCCACGCCCGGACGCGGGCCGTCCTTCGTCATGAAGGTCACGCTCGCGTCGTAGGCCGCGAGATGCCCCGGCAGGTCGCCGCGGTTGAAGGCGAGCGCGGAGTCCGCGAGGCGCTGCCGGATCTCGGCCTCGTCGGCGGCCCAGTCGGCCGTTGCGGCGGGTGCAGCGAAGGCTGCGGCCAGGAGTGCGAGGGCAAGCCAGGATTTAGGTCGGTTCAAGGCGTTCTCCCGTGGATCACGATGACCTCGTGCGGTCCCGCCTGCCGCTCGCGCACGCGAAGGTTGATGCGGTTGATGCCGTCGATGAGAAAGTGCCGGCCACCCCACTCGAGCAGCAGGACCGGCCGCTCGTCGCTTTTCGGCCGCGCACGGTCGTGCGAATCCACGTGGACCAGCGGAGCGAGACGATCGAGTGGCCAGAGCTCGCGCGAGATCGCGAGCATCCCACGGGTCAGCACGGGCGGCGGCTCGGGCAGCTTCAGCACGCCGTCCATGGACATCACGAAGCGGTTCTTGCGCCACAGGCGGTTCAAGGTGTCCACCCAGTCGTGGCCGGGGCGCGCGTGAAAGCCGAGCTGGCTCGCCGCCTCGTCCCAGAGCGCCTGCTCGTCAGCGGACACGGGCCCCACGCGCCGCCAGCAGTTCGCGCAGCAGTGATCGATGGCAGCGCGACTCGTCCTCGCAATAGCAGCCGACCGCGAAGTTGGTCCGGCGCGACAGCGCGGCCAGCAAGTCGAGCGCCTGCATGGCCTCGGGACGCTTCATCTCGGCGCGGTAACGCCGCGCAAAGCGCCGCCATCCGGCCTCGCTGTCGACGTTTCTGCCGAGCTTCACTGTCGCATGGCTAGGCGCCAGGAGCGGGAACCAGACGTCGTACCAGTTGCCGGAGGCGAACCTGGACTTCGGGACGCCGCGTGGCGGCCGGCGCACGGTGCCGAGCCGCAGGCCTTCGCCGGCGGCGCGCGGAGTTCCGAGCCTGACGATCCGGATTGCCATCGGTTACGCCGGCAGTTCCTTGTAGAACACGACCGTGTCGTGCGGCGTGCTGCCGTCCGTGTCGAGCGCGTACCGTGGGATCGTGCCGACGACGGTCCACCCCAGGCGGCGATAGAGTCGCTCGCCGGCGTCGCCGCGCTTCGAGTCGAGTACGAGCAGGCGGTATCCCGCGGCCGCGGCCTCGCGTTCCACGGCTGCCATGAGCTGCTCGCCGAGGCCGCGCCGCCGGCCGCGCCGGTGCACGATCAGCTTGGCGATGTCCGCGCGGTGCGGCTGGTTAGGCGACCACGACGGGTGCAGCTGCACCGCGCCGACGATGCCACCGGCGTCGCGTGCGGCGAGGACGATCGCGCCGGATGCCGGGGCCGCAAACATCCTGCGCCACCAGTCGAGCGCCTGTTCTTCCGTGATCGAGAGGAAGCTCACGGCCGCGCCGGAGTCCACGGCGTCGACCAGCAGGAGCGCGAGGGATCGCAGGTCGGCTTCGCTGACGGGGGGCGCCAGGCGCTCGATCATTCGACCTTCTTGTAGCCCGAGACGTGCGAGGCGACGGCGCGCCATTGCCCGTTCCGCTTGATGAGCACGTTGGTGGACTGGTACTGGCCCACGTACGCCCCGTCCTCGTCCTTGCCGCGGATCGTGCCGGTGCCGGCGGCGATCGCCGTGCCGTTCTCGAAGACATCCAGTCGCCGGATCTCGAAAGTGAGCGAGTCGTAGCCCGGCTTGTTCTTCGCGACCCAGTCGAGTTCCGCCGCCTTCGCCGACCAGTTGCCGTCGCCGTCCACCATCTGGAATTCCGGCGCAAGGATACGGTCCAGCAGCGCAGTGTCCTGCTCGAAATAGGCCTTCGGCCACAGCGTCTCCTTGAGTTCGCGGATCGCGGCTTCGTCGGCGGAAGTCTCCGCCGCGTGTGCGCTGCCGAGCGCGAGCAGCCCGAGCATCGCGGTGGCAGTCACGTGTATCCATCGGGTCATGTCATTCGGCTCCTGGCTGGCGTGCGTAGCTCTCGGTCAACATTTCCCAGTAATGTCCGTCGGGCTCGTTCCAGTACACGATGCGCCCGCCATGCTGCGTGTTGACCTGGTGGTCCACGGGACCCTGCACGTTGCTGCGATATGCGATGCCCGCGGCCTGCAGCCGGCCGAGGATCGCATCGAACTCACCTTCGCTGACGCGGAAGCAGTAGTGGATGAGCGGAAACGGCTCGCTCCACTGGTCGAAGTCGATCGTGAAGCCGTCGTTCACGTAGACCGGT
>DATMEC010000223.1:0-5009 GCA_035557125.1 Steroidobacteraceae bacterium | reverse complement strand
CTTGCCGCGCAGCCGGAACGACGCCACCTGCAGGATCACGGACACGGTCTCGAGCACGAACAGGCCGCCCATGACCGCGAGCACGAGTTCCTGGCGCACGATCACGGCGACGACGCCGAGCGCGGCGCCGAGGGCGAGCGCCCCGATGTCGCCCATGAAGACCTGCGCCGGGTAGGTGTTGAACCAGAGGAAGCCGAGGCCGGCGCCGATGATCGTCGCGCAGAAGATCAGCATCTCGCCCGCGCCCGGCACGTAGGGGATCTGCAGGTAGCCGGCGAAGTCCACGCGCCCGGTCACGTAGGCGAAGACCGCGAGGCCGCCTGCGACCATTACGCAGGGCATGATCGCGAGCCCGTCGAGCCCGTCGGTCAGGTTGACTGCGTTGCTGCTGCCGACGATCACGAAATAGGCGAAGACGACGAAGGTCGCCGCGCTCATGGGCAGCACGACGCTCTTGAAGAACGGCACGTAGAGCGAGGTCTCCGACGGATTCTCCGCCGTCTGCCACAGCGCGATCGCGGCGGCGAGCCCCGCGAGCGACTGCCACAGGTATTTCCAGCGCGCGGCGAGACCGCGCGGGTCGCGCACCACGAGCTTCAGGTAGTCGTCGTAGAAGCCGATCAGGCCGAAGGCGAGCGTGACCGCGAGCGCAATCCACACGAAGCGGTTCGAGAGGTCAGCCCACAGCAGGGTCCCGGCCGTGACGGCGATCAGGATCAGCGCCCCGCCCATCGTGGGCGTGCCTTTCTTGCCGAGGTGCGTGCCGGGGCCGTCGTCGCGCACGACCTGTCCGATCTGGCGCGCGACGAGCATGCGGATCATCGCCGGACCGACGAACAGCGCGATCGTGAGCGCGGTCAGCGCGGCGAAAATCGCGCGCAGCGTCAGGTAGCCGAAGACACGGAACCCGCCGTAGTACTCGGACAGCCAGGTGAACAGGTCGAGCAGCATGCGGGCCCCCTCAGTTCCCGTTGCCTGCGACCGGCAGCGGCATAGCGGGCAGCGGCGCCACCAGCCGCTCGACCACGCGTTCCAGGCGGTTGACCCGCGAGCCCTTCACGAGCGCGGTCACTCCGGGCTCGAGGCTCGCGGCCAGCGCGTCGCCAAGATCCGCTGCGCTTGCGTACCAGCTCGCGCGCGCGCCGAACGAGTCCGCGGCGTAGCGCGCCGCGGCGCCCATGGCGAAGAGGCGCGTGATCCCTGCGCGCCGCGCGTAGTCGCCGATGCCGGCGTGGCTCACGACCGTCTCGTCGCCGAGCTCGGCCATCTCGCCGAGCACGAGCCAGTGCTCGCCCGGCAGGCTCGCCAGCACGTCGATGCCGGCGCGCACGGAGCTCGGGTTGGCGTTGTAGGAATCGTCGATCAGCCAGGAGCCGCGCAGGCCGGGCTTCAGTTGCAGGCGGCCGGAGACGGGCCGCATGCGCTCGAGCCCGGCGACGATCGCCGGCAACGCGACGCCCGCGGCGTGGGCGGCGGCCGCCGCCCCGAGCGCGTTCGACACGTTGTGACGGCCGGCGAGCGGCAGCCGCACCCGCGCCCCCGCGTCGCCGATGGCGAGCGTGAACACGGTGACGAAGGCGCCGGCCTCGATGCGACCGGCGATGCCCTCGGCGCGCACCTCGGCGGTCGCCTCGACGCCGAAGCGCAGGACACGGGCGCCGCGCGGCGCCATCGACTGCCACATCTTCGCGAACGGGTCGTCGGCGTTGATGACGGCCGTGCCGCCGGCGTCGAGGGCCACGAACATCTCCCCCTCGGCGCGGGCCGCCCCGGCGAGGTCGCCGAACCCCTCGAGGTGCTCGTCGCCGGCGTTGGTGACGAGCGCAATGGCGGGCTTCGCGACCGCGGCGAGCGCGGCGATCTCGCCCGGGTGATTGGCGCCCATTTCGATCACCGCGTATCGGTGCGGCGGCTCGAGGCGAAGCAGTGTCAGCGGCACGCCGATGTGGTTGTTGAGGTTGCCGCGGGTCGCGAGCGTCGGGCCCGTGCCTGCGAGGATCGCCGCCAGCAACTCCTTGGTGGTCGTCTTGCCGTTGCTGCCGCCGACGCCGATCACCAGTGCGCCGCTCTGCGCGCGCCAGGCGGCAGCGAGCCCGGTCAATGCCGCCTGCGTGTCGCGGACGACGACCTGGGGCAGTGCGCCGGGGACGGATCTCGAGACCACGGCGCCCGCGGCGCCGCGCGCCGCCGCCACCGCGACGAACTCGTTGCCGTCGAAGCGCTCGCCGACAAGCGCCACGAACAGCATTCCGGCCTCGATCGTGCGCGAATCGGTGGATACTCGGGTGAACGCGGCATCGGCGCCTTCGAGTCGCCCGCCTACGGTGGCGGCGACGTCCGCAAGGCGCCCCTTCACGCCACACCCCCCGCGCGGGCGCGCAGGAGTCCACGGTCGCTGAACGCGCGCCGCTCGCGGCCGACGACCTGGTATTCCTCGTGCCCCTTGCCCGCGACGAGCACGGCGTCCCCGGGCCGTGCCTCGGCAACCGCCGCATCGATCGCCCGCGCACGATCGCGCTCGATCAACGCGCGCCGCGGCTCGCGCATGCCTTCGAGGATCATCGCGACGATGCGGTCGGCGTCTTCGCCGCGCGGGTTGTCGTCGGTGACGATGACGCGATCGGCGAGCCGCTCGGCCGCCTCGCCCATCAGCGGGCGCTTGCCGGGATCGCGCTCGCCGCCGCAGCCGAACACGACGAACACGCGGCCGCGCGCGTGCGCACGCACGGCGGCAAGCGCCTTGGCGAGCGCGTCCGGGGTGTGCGCGTAGTCGACCACTGCGAGGGCGCCATTCGGCAGGCGGTAGCCCTCCATGCGCCCCGGCGGCGCGCCGCAGGCGGCAAGCGCCGCGAGCGCCTCGTCGACGTCGAACTGCCAGGCCGCAAGAACGCCGAGCGTGACGGCGAGGTTCTCGGCGTTGAACGCGCCGATCAGGGGCGAGACCAGGCGGCGCTCGCCGAAGTGGCCGCGGATGTCGAGCTCGAGGCCGCGGTCCGAGGCCTTCGTCCTGCCGACGTGCACGAAGCGCGCGGCTGCAGGCGCGTCGCCGCCGACGGCGACCGCGGTGAGCTCGACGCCCGCCGGCAGCGCCGCGGCGAAGCGGCTGCCTGCCGGGTCGCCGACGTTGATGACGGCGTGCTCGAGCCCGGGCAGCCGGAACAGGCGCGCCTTCGCATCCGCATAGCGCTCCATCGTCCCGTGGTAGTCGAGGTGGTCGCGCGACAGGTTGCTGAACGCGGCGACCCGCAGGCGCACGGCATCGACGCGGCGCTGGTCGAGCGCGTGCGAGGAAACCTCCATCGCGACGTGGCTGGCGCCGGCGTCCGCCAGCGAGCGCAGCTGCCGGTGCAGCGAGATGACATCGGGCGTCGTCAGCGCCCCGCCCGCGACCGCAGGCGGAAAGCCCACGCCGAGCGTGCCGAGGTAAGCCCCGCGCCGCGCGAGGCGGCCGGCCGCCGAGGCAAGCAGCCACGCGCAGGTGGTCTTGCCATTGGTGCCGGTGACGCCGGCGACGGTGAGCCGCGACGACGGCATCCCGTAGAACCGGTCCGCGAGGCCGCCAAGCCTGTCGCGGAGCGAGGTGACCGCTACGAATGGAATCCCGGGATCTGCCGCGCCGGGCCCGCGTCCTTCCGCGGGATCCCAGAGGACCGCACGCGCGCCGCGCGCGGCGGCCTCGTCGGCGTGCTCGAGCCCGTGCCCGCCGCCGCCCTTGAGCGCGACGAACGCATCGCCCGCCCCGACCGCGCGCGAGTCGAGCGTGAGCCCCGCGACGGCCACGCGCGGCGCGGCGGCGATCCCGGCGAGCAGCTCGTCGAGGCGCATGCCGTCGCTCATTGCGCGCCTCCCGCGTGGCCGACGGGCATCACGCGCGCGAGGTCGTCCGGCGCGACAGACATCAGGCGCAGCGCGCCCGACGTCACCGCCGAGAACACCGGCGCCGCGACGTCGCCGCCGTAGTAGAAAGGGCCCGCCGGCTCGTCGACCATGACGACGACGGCGAGTCGCGGCGCGCTCGCCGGTACCACGCCGCCGAACACCGAGAGGTAGCGGTCCCGCGAATAGCCGCCGGGAATCGCCTTCCACGCGGTGCCGGTCTTGCCGGCGACGCGATAGCCGGCCACCGAAGCCTTGGTGCCGGTGCCGGCCGGCGTCACGGCCTCCTCGAGCAGGCCGATCAGGTCGCGGGCGACGCGGGCCTGCATCACGCGCTCGCCCGCCGGGGCGACCTCGGTGCGCCGGAAGGTGACCGGCCGGTGCAGGCCGAAGGCGCCGACCGTCGCGTAGGCCTGGGCGAGCTGCAGCGGCGTGACCGACAGCCCGTAGCCATAGGCCATGGTCGTGACGTTGATCGGCTTCCAGTTTGCGGTGCTCGACAGGAGTCCCGCGGACTCGCCCGGAAAGCCGCTCTCCGTCACCTTGCCGAAGCCGAGGCCCTGCAGCGTGCCGTGCATCTGCGACTTGTCGAGCGAGAGCGCGATCTTCGCCATCGCGACGTTGCTCGATCGCGCGAGCACCTCGCCCATGTCGATCGTGCCGAGGTCGTGGTGGTCGCGGATCAACCGCGAGCCGACCTTGAACGGGATGGCGTCGATGCTGCTGTTCGCGTCGTAGCGCCCGGACGCGAGAGCCGCGGCGACGACGAACGGCTTGATGCTCGAGCCCGGCTCGAAGATGTCGGTCACCGCGCGGTTGCGGTAGCGGGAGACCTCGTATTGCGTGCGGTCGTTCGGGTTGAACGACGGCTGGTTGACCATCGCGAGCACCTCGCCGGTGGCGATGTCAAGCACGACCACGGTGCCGGCCTTGGCGCTGTGCTCGCGCATCGCCGCCTTGAGCGCGCGGTAAGCCAGGTACTGGATGCGCAGGTCGATGCTGGTGACGAGGTCCTCGCCCTGCAGCGGCGCCTTCAGCACCTCGACGTTCTGGATCACCTGGCCGCGGCCGTTCTGGATCACGCGCTTCGCGCCGTCGATGCCGGAGAGCGAGCGGTTGTAGGCGAACTCGAG
>DATMEC010000222.1:0-4138 GCA_035557125.1 Steroidobacteraceae bacterium | reverse complement strand
CGGTAATTTCGTAAACGCGACCGATGACGCGCGTGCCGACGTAGACCTTCTTGCCGTCGTCGGAGAGCGCCATGGCGCGGCCGCCCGGCAGGCCGCTCGCCCAGAGCTCGGCCTTGAATCCGGCCGGCAGCTTGAGCTTCGAGACCGGAATCTCGCCCGCCGAGGTCTCGGTCATCTTGCCGGCGTGCGGCGCGAGCTTGGATTCGGCCTGGGCGGCCGGCTTGCCTTGGTGCCACGCCGGCGGGGGTTTGGGCTTGTCCTGGGACAGCGCGGGAGCCGCGAACGCGGCACCGATAGCGAGTGCGACGAGCTTCTTCATGATGGTCTCTCCTCTGGAGGGCATATATTACGATTACGTCAGGGTGGCGTGGCGTCGATTCGAATCGAGGCGTACCAGGCCGCGAGGTCGTCGATATCCGCGTCGCTCAGCGGCTTGGCGACGACGTTCATCACCTCGTGCCGGCGCTTGCCGCTGCGGTAGTTCTTGAGCTGCTCCTCGACGTAGAGCGCCGGCTGGCCGGCAAGATGCGGCGCGTTCGGGACGGTGGAAATGCCGCCCTGTCCATGGCACACGGCGCAAGCCGCCGCCTTGGCGCGCCCGGCCTGCGGATCCGCCGCGCTGGCCGCCGCGCTGGCCAGTGCCGCCACGGCCAGCGCCGCGAGTTTCGCCCCGTGCTTATGGCCGCGCTTATTGACCCGTATATCGGATGCGATAGATGGCCCCGGCGAAATCATCCGAGACGAGCAGCGAGCCGTCCTTCAGCTGTGCCACGTCCACCGGACGTCCGATGGCGATGCCGGTCTCCTTGTCGAGGAAGCCGTCGGCGAACACCTCGGTCTTGTCGGCGGTGCCGTCGGACTTCAGCGAAGTAAACATGATGCGGTAGCCGATCGGGACGGTGCGGTTCCACGAGCCGTGCTCCGCCACGAATACGCCGCCGCGGTATTTCTCCGGAAACTTGTTGCCGGTGTAGAAGATGAGGCCCAGCGCCGCGGCGTGCGCGGCATATTCGACCTGGGGCCACACGATGTTGGCCGGCGGCTTCATCTGCGAGAGCTTGTAGCCCGCCGCCTCGTCAGTGACCTTGGTGCGCCCGCTGTACCACGGGTAGCCGTAGTGCGCGCCGGCCTGGGTCAGGCGGTTCAGCTCGCCCGGCGGGGTGTCGTCTCCCATGCCGTCGGTCTGGTTGTCGGTCGCCCAGAGCGTCTTGTCCTTCGGGTTCACCGTGATGCCGACGGGATTGCGCATGCCGCGCGCGTACACCTCGCGGCCGCCGCCGTTGAACGGATCCATGCGGATCACCCCGCCGATGCCGAGCTTCTCGTACAGCGCGATCTTGTCCTGCGGCTGCACGTTGTAGGGCTGGCCGAGCGTGATGTAGAGCTTGCCGTCCTCGCCGACGCGGCAGGTGCGCGCGCCGTGGTTGTAGGACTCCTCGTCGACCGGGACCAGCTGGCCCTGCGGCACGACCTCGATCACCGCCACGTCCGGCCCCTCGTAGAAGAACTCGGCGGCGGGGAAATTCAGCACGCGGTTGTGCTCGACCACGATCAGGAAGCCGTCCTTGGTCCAGCACACGCCGTTCGGCTGCTTGAAGTTGAGCGACGGGGCGAACGGCTTCACCTCGTCGGCCACGCCGTCGCTGTTGCGGTCGGTGACCGCCCACAGCGTGGTCTTGCGCGTGCCGACGAACAGCATGTTGGTCGAGTTCGCCACCGCCATGTGGCGCGCGTCGGGCACGATCGCGTACAGCTCGATCGCGAAGCCCGCCGGCAGATTGATCTTGCGCAGGTTGGCGCGGATCGCGTCGGCGTTCTTGCCGGTCTGCGCCACCGCCGGCAGGTTCAGGTCGGTGGTGGCTACGCGCATCTGCTTCATCTTCTCGAGGCTGGATTGCGCGGCCGCCGCGGCAGCAAAGCCCGCGGCGATCAACGCGAATGCAAGCGAGCGCAACTTCATGACTGCCCTCCCTCCTGAATGACGGTGTCGCGCAAGATGAACTCGAGCGGCGAAAAAATCAAGAGCTAGAACTGCAGCGCCGCCTGGACCCCCGCGGAAAAGCTGCGGCGCGGAGAAGGCTCGTAGAACCGGCCGTTCGCATCGTTCACGATCACGGAACCGACATAGTTTTGGTCGGTGACGTTATCCAGGCGCACATATTCGCTGATCCGCCAGCCGGGGCCCTGCTGCACCAAGGCGCCGACCAGGTTGAAAACGGTATAAGCATCGGCGAACTCGGAATTTGCATCGTTGACCGGCACGCGCGCGCGGTACAAGGCCTCGAGGTAGGTATAGAACCTCGGCTGCCTATACCGCAGCTGCGCATACGCCTGGCTCTTCGGCACGCCAGGGAGCGCGTTGCCCGGGGGAATCGCGAAACCCTCCTCGAACGTCGCGTCGAGGTAGGTGTACGCGAACTGCGCGCTGAACGGCCCGCGCAGCAGCGTCTCGGCGCCGATCTCGAAGCCCTGGCGCTCGGTGCGGCCGGCATTCCTGAACGTGGTGCGCCCGCCGGAAGCGACGTCGACCACGATCTCGTCGCGCGTCTCGATGGCGAACACGGCCGCATTCACTCTTGCGATCTGCGGAAAGATGGTTTTCACGCCTGCTTCGGCATGCTTGCTGCGCGAGGCCTCGAGCGCGAAGTTGAGCCCGGTCGCGGGCGGGTTCTGGTGCGCGAGCTCGGCGAAGGTCGGCGTCTCGAAGCCCTCGCCGTAGCTGCCGTAGAAGGACGTGGTCTTCGAGTAGCGGAAAAGCAGGCCCGCGACCGGCGTGGTCTCGGAGTACGCGCGTGTTCCGCTGTCGTCGGGGTTGCCGGGCGCGATGAAATAGTCGGTCGACTTGAACTCGACGCGGCTCGCGCGCAGCCCGCCGTGCACGCTCCAGCGCTCGGCAAAGCGCCATTCGAGCTGTGCGTAGAGGTCGGTGGCCGAGACCTCGTCGTCCTCGTCGCGCTTCAGCGCCTCGGCGGTGCCCAAGTTGTTGATGAAGCCGCGCCGGCGCTCCTCCATGAGATCGTATTCGACGCCGACGGAGAAGCGGACGATTTCTCCTGTGGAGAAACGCAATGCGCCACCGGTGTATTGGCGGTCGAGCTGCACCACGCCGCCCGAGCTCGTCGGCGCCGCCTGCGCCGCGAGCGGGATGGAAAGGTATTGCTCCACCCAGCGATAGCCGCCGTAGACCGTAGCTTGTATTTTCGAAACGGAGCTCAATTGGTGCTCGAGCGTGGCCCCAAGCTGCTCCTGGTAGATCGTCTTGCGGGTATTGAACTGGATCGCTTGCGGCGTCGCCTGGCGCGGGTTGTCCTCCACCTGCGCGCGCGACAGGCCGAGCGGATCCTGCGTCTCGGGCTGGCGCAACTGGTTGAAGACGAGCGCGAGCGAGGTGTCCGGGCGCAACGGGTACTTGGACTTCCAGTTGTAGTGATCGCGCCGCACTGCGCTGTGGTCGCGGTAGCCGTCGCTCTCGAAGCGCGAGGCATCCAGCAGATTGTTCCAGCCGCCGAGCCTGATTCCCGCCCGCCAGGTGTCGTAGGTCCCGCCCATGACATCCACGCCGACGGTCGGCTTCTCCGGCGGATCCTCGGTGTCGACCACGATCACGCCGCCTGCGGCGTTGCCGTAGAGGCTCGAGAACGGCCCGCGCAGCACCTCGATGCGCTCCGCCGAGCCAAGCGCGAAGGTGGCGGCCTGACCCTGGCCGTCGGGCATGGTCGCCGGGATACCGTCCGCGATCAACCGGATCCCGCGCACGCCGAAGGTCGCGCGCGCGCCGAAGCCGCGCGAGGAGATCTGGAGGTCCTGCGCGTAGTTCTGGCGGTTCTGCACTAC
This sequence comes from Steroidobacteraceae bacterium, assembly GCA_035557125.1. Taxonomy (GTDB): domain Bacteria; phylum Pseudomonadota; class Gammaproteobacteria; order Steroidobacterales; family Steroidobacteraceae; genus SCUD01. The sequence continues at coordinate 304 of DATMEC010000222.1, read as the reverse complement.
GATGCCCGGCACCCGCCCGAGGCTCTCGGAGAGATTGACCTGCGGCCGGCCGTCGCGGATCTCGTCCGCATACAGGCGGTCGACCGACGCGGGGACTTCGAGGCTCGGCTGCGGCACGCGCGTCGCCGTGATCACCACGGCGTCCTCCTGGGCGAGCGCGGATGCCATCGCGAGCCCGAGCAACCCTCCTCCGAGAGTCTTTTTCATCTTCGTCATAGCCTACAACACCGGCGGGACGAAGAAGATTCCTTTCCCCAAATTATTGCGGGTTGCGTTTTGTGGGCAGGCCGACCGCCCGGTGGGC
>DATMEC010000221.1:0-6105 GCA_035557125.1 Steroidobacteraceae bacterium | reverse complement strand
GACGATGTCGGCCTCGACGTGCTTCACGGCCGTGAGCGAGTTCGACACCGGGCAGCCCTTCTCCGCCTTCTCCAGGAGCTGCTTCGCGCGCGCCGCGTCGCTGCCACGAGGCACGGCGAGGCGCACGCGCAGCGTGATCTCAGTGAAGCGGCTGTCGCCGTCGACGCGCTCGAGCTTGCCCTCCACGTCGGCGGTGAGCTCCCGCCACTCGAAGCGCGAGGCCTTCGCGATTGCGCGGAAAGTCATCATCGTGCAGTCACCGAGCGCAGCCAGCAGGAGCGTCTCCGGTGACCAATAGCCGCCAGGCCCGCCCCATTCCGGCGGCGGCAGCGAGCGCAGCTGCGGCAACCCCTCGGAATCGAGGCTGACTTCGCCCTCGGGCCGGATGCCGATGCGGACGCGGTAGTGGTGCGGGAACGGATGCATCAGCCGGCGCCGATGCCGCAGTTGTTGCCGGCGAGCGCGCGCTCGGCGCGGTAGCTCGAGCGCACCATGGGACCGGACACGCATTCGAGGAAGCCGCGTTCGAGCGCACAGCCGCGCAGCGCGATGAAATCTTCCGGAGTCACGTAGCGTTCGACCGCGAGGTGGTTCGCCGTCGGCCGCAGGTACTGTCCCAGCGTCAGGATGTCGCAGCCAATGGCGCGCAGGTCGTCCATGGTCGCGAGGATCTCGTCCGTCGTCTCGCCGAGCCCGAGCATCAGGCTCGTCTTGGTGAGCACGCCGGGACGGTGTCGCTTGGCGTGCGCGAGCACCTCGAGCGTTTGCCCGTAGCCCGCGCGCGGGTCGCGAACCGGGTGCGTGAGCCGCTCGATCGTCTCGATGTTCTGCGCGAACACCTCGACGCCGGAATCGACGACGGTTTCGACGTCGGCGAGGACGCCCTGGAAGTCCGGCGTCAGCGCCTCGACGGCAGTGGCGGGATTCGACGCCTTGATCGCGCGCACGCAGGCGGCGAGATGGGCGGCTCCGCCGTCGGGGAGGTCGTCGCGGTCCACCGAAGTCAGCACGACGTAGCCGAGTCCCATCAGCGACACGGTGCGCGCGGCGTTGGCGGGCTCGTCGGCATCGAGCCAGCCGCGTGGATTGCCCGTATCCACGGCGCAGAAGCGGCAGGCGCGCGTGCACACGGAGCCCATGAGCAGCAGCGTCGCCGTGCCTGCGTTCCAGCACTCGCCGATGTTCGGGCAGTGCGCCTCCTCACAGACGGTGCTGAGGCGATGCTCGCGGACGGTCCGGCGGAGTGACTCGTAGCGCGCGCCCGTCGCAAGCGGCGCGCGCAGCCAGCGCGGCTTGGCGCCGGGCGCGAACGGCAGGGCGCCGGCGTTCTTCTTGATGCCGTCACGGATCGCCGTGAATCCCTGGGGCGTGACGAATTTTTCCCCGCTGCGCGCCGGGGGGCGTTCGACCTGGATTGGAATGCCTTTGAGATCAGCCACTTGTCGCGTCCCGCCGCGGCGAGACGCCCATTTTAGCCGACCGGCGACGACAGGACCGGGTGCCGCTCGCGGCCGAGTCGCAGGTCGGCGTCGAGCGTGGCGAGGCGCGCGGGCGTCCCGACGTCGCGCCAGGTGCCGCCATAGCGCTGGCCGCTGAGGCGTCCCGCCGCCAGCGCACGTTCGAGCAGCGGCTTGAGCGCAAAGACACCCGCCGCGCAGCCCTCGAAGAGTCGTGGATCGAGCATCGACACGCCCGAGAAAGTGAGCGTGTCCGGGCCCTCGACCACACGCCCGCCGGGCGCCAGCGCGAAGTCCCCGTCCGGGTGGTGCTCCGGATTCGCGACCAGGACGAGGTGTGCAATCGAATCCGGCGGCGCCTTCAGCGACCGCAGCGGGAAGTCGGTCCACACGTCGCCGTTCACCACGAAGAACGGTTCCTCGCCGAGGAGCGGCAACGCGGCGAACAGCCCGCCCCCGGTGCCGAGCGGCTCGGGCCCCTCCTCGCTGTAGCGGATCGAGAGCCTGCGCGCGGCGCCGTCGCCGAGCGACTCGCGGATGCGCTCGCCCTGCCAGGACAGGTTGATCACGACGTCGCGCACGCCGAGCTCCACCAGCGCGGCGAGGTGATACTCGATGAGCCGGTGCCCGCCGACCTCGAGCATCGGCTTCGGCAGCTTCTCGGTGAGCGGGCGCATGCGCTCGCCGCGCCCCGCGGCGAGGATCATTGCTTTCAACGGGCTTGGCCTCCGCGGCGCGCAACGCCCGCGAACGCGGGCACGACGCGCTTGCGCATGAACGCGTCGAACTTGGCCAGTTCCGGCAGTGCCGAAGTTACTTCCAGCGTGTAGTCGAGGACGCGCGGCAGGTCACCGAGGTACCCGGACTTGCCGTCGCGGTGCCACAAGCGCGCGAAGATGCCGAGCACCTTGAGGTGGCGCTGCAGCCCCATGCGGTCGAACCAGCGCAGGTATTCCTCGCGGTCGCTGCCCACCGCAATGCCCGCCGCCGCCGCGCGCGTGCGGTAACGATCCAGCCACGCGAGCAGCCGCTTGCGCGGCCAGACGACGTAGCAGTCCTTGAGCAGCGACACGAGGTCGTAGCTGACGGGCCCCTGCACCGCGTCCTGGAAGTCGACGATGCCTGGGTTGCCCCCGGGACGCACGAGGAGGTTGCGCGAATGATAGTCGCGATGCACCAGCACGACGGGCTGGGCAAGCGCCTCATCGCAGAGCCAGTCGAAGGCCGCCGCAATGACGGCGCGCTCGCCGTCGTCAGGCGCGAGCGACAGGTGGCGCGCGAGGAACCACTCCGGGAACAGCCCGAGTTCGCGCATCAGCAGCTCGCGGTCATAGGGCGGCAACTCCGCGACGGCGGCGGCGTCGCCGGACTGCAGGAGGACGAGCGCATCCACGGCGTCGGCATAGAGCGGCCCGGGATCAGCGCCATGGCCGAGCGCCTCGAGGTAATGCTGCCGGCCGAGGTCACCCATCAGCACGAATCCCTGCTCGGCGTCCACCGCGATCACCGGCGGCACGTGCACGCCGGTTGCGGCGAGGATGCGCGCGACGCGCAGCCACGCCTCGAGGCTTTCGCGCTCGGGCGGTGCGTCCATCGCGATCTGCGTGATGCCGTCGCGGTGCACGCGGAAATATCGCCGGAAGCTCGCGTCGGCGGATGCGGGCGCGATGCGCTCGACGGCCGGGCCGGGCAGGCCCGCGATCCATCGTTCCAGACTGTTCAGCCGCGGATCGGCGTTGTCATTCGTTGTCATGCAGAGGCGACGGCCGGGGTGCCCGCATTATAGACTGCCCCAATCCTGTGATTTCCCGACGAATCATCGCCTTGCTTGCAACGACCGGCGCGCTGCCGCCGGCCGGCGCCAGCGAATGCATGTGGCCGGGAGACCCGGAGACTGCGGCGGCAGCCACGCAGCCAGCGCCCGGAGCCGAGGCCGGCGAACCGGGCGAGCAGCCGATCCAGGTCAAGAGTGACGGCCAGTCGGAAGTGACGCGCGACGGCGATGTCAGGCTCACGGGCGGTGTCACCATCGTCCAGGGCGAGCGCGAAGTAGCCGCCGATGCCGCCACCTACGACGCATCGGAACGGAGCTTCACGGTCGAGGGAGACGTCGAGTTCCGCTCGCCGGACCTGCGCCTGAAGGGCGGGTCCGGAAGCTGGAATGCGCTCGGCACCGGACGGTTCACGGGCGCCGAGTTCGAGCTGCCGCAGCGTCCCGCACGCGGGTCGGCGAAATCACTCGAGATGGACGGCGAAGGCACGCTCAAACTGGACGACGTGCGGTTCACGACCTGCCCGGCCGGCCAGACCGACTGGGAGCTGCGCGCCGACAGCATCCAGATCGACCAGAAGACGCAGCAAGGCACGGGGCGGAACGTGCGCGTCGACCTCAAGGGCGTGCCGATCCTCTACACGCCGGTGATCTCGTTTCCGGTCGGCGACGCGCGCAAGTCCGGCTTCCTGTTCCCGTCGTTCGGCAATTCCGACAAGAGCGGGTTCGAGCTCGGCGTGCCGTACTATTTCAATCTCGCGCCAAACTACGACCTGACGCTGACGCCCTTCCTGATGTCGCGGCGCGGGTTCGGCCTCGGCCTCGACTACCGCTACCTGACCGAGAAGAGCCGCGGCAAGTTCGACACCGATTACCTGCCGGGCGACGACCTCGCCAACAGCGACCGCCGGTTTTCCACCCTCTCGCACCAGACCGACTTCAGCGAAAGGCTGCGGCTCGCGGCGGATCTTGCAGACGCGAGCGACAGCCGCTACTTCGAGGATTTCGGACTGGGGCCGGACGGCACGAGCATCACCTTCCTCGATCGCCAGGTCCACCTCGCCTGGCTTGGCGACGGCTGGCGGCTCGACAGCCGCGTGCAGGACTACCAGGTGATCGACACCACGGTCGACCCCCTCGAGCGGCCCTACTCGCGCCTGCCGCAGGTCGCGTTCACGGGCCTCTGGCCAATGCCGGCGGGCTTCGAGGCCTCGCTCGACGCCGAGACGGTGTGGTTCGATCGCGATTCCGGCGTCACCGGGCTTCGCGCCGACGCCATGCCGCGCGTCGCCTGGGGGTTGCGCGGGCCCGGTTATCACCTCGAGCCGAGCGCCGCCTGGCGCATCACCGGCTACGAGCTCTCGGACACGGCGCCCGACGCCGACGACTCGCCCCAGCGCTCGGCGCCGGTCCTTTCGCTCGACTCCGGTCTCGTGTTCGAGCGCGAAGCCGGCGAGCGGAACCAGTTCGTGCAGACGCTCGAGCCTCGGCTGCGCTACACGTGGATTCCCTTCCGCGACCAGGATGACCTGCCGGTGTTCGACACGGCGCTGCCGGACCTGAATCTCGTCCAGCTGTTTCGCGCCAACCGTTACGTAGGCGCCGACCGCCTCGGCGACGCCAACGAGCTGGCGGCAGGCCTGACGACACGCCTCGTGCGCGCCGAGAGCGGGCAGCAGTACCTCGCCGCGACCGTCGGCCAGCGCTTCTACTTCGAGAGCCCGCGCGTCGTGCTGCCGGGCGAAGTGGCGGAGACTCGCAGCGCGTCGAACCTCGTCGGCGAGGTCGAGCTCACCGCGTGGCGCAGCTGGAGCGCGCGCGCCGCGGTCGAGTGGGACGCCGAGCAGTCGAACACGCTGCGCGGCGAGGCGGGCGTCCAGTACCGCCCGGGACCGGACACCGTCGTGAACATCGGCTACCGCTACCGCGAGGGAACGCTCGAGCAATGGGACGCCGGCTTCGCCTGGCGGCTGTCCCGGTCCTGGCAACTTTACGCCCGGCAGGTCTACTCGACGCTCGAAGACAAGTCGATCGACCGTTTTGCCGGCTTCGAGTACACGGGCTGCTGCTGGCGACTGCGCCTCCTGGGCCGTAATTACGTGTCGAACCGCACCGGCGAGAGCGACAACTCGATCCTGCTGCAGGTGGAACTCAATGGCCTTTCTTCGGTCGGAACCCGCAGCGACACTTTCCTGGAACGGGGCATTCGGGGATACTCCCCCGCCTCCCTTTCCACCAACCCCTGAACCGGGCGAATCATGAGCCGAGTCCTCACCGGATTGCTTTGCATGTTCCTGCTGGCCGGCGCCGCCCTGCTGGCTGAAACCGCCCACGCGCAGACCCGGGACATGTCATCGACCGGAGTCGCGCTCGACCGCGTGATCGCGATCGTCAACGAGGGCGTGGTCCTGCAGAGCCAGCTCGACTCGCAGACCGCCCTCATCACCGATCGGCTGCAGAGCCAGGGCTCGCAGCTGCCGCCCGCCGACGTCATCCGTGAGCAGGTGCTCGAGCGCCTGATCCTCCAGGAAATCCAGGTCCAGCGTGCCGGGCGCCTCGGCGTCCAGGTGCCGGACGAGATGCTGAACGAGGCGCTGCGCGACGTCGCCAAGCGCAACAACGTCGAGTTCGAGCAGATGCCGCGCGTACTGGAGCAGCAGGGCCTCGACTACGCGACCTACCGCGAGGAGATGCGCCGCGAGATCATGCTGTCGATGCTGCGCCAGCGCGACGTGATCCCGCGCATCTACGTCTCGCCGCGCGAGCTCGAGCAGGCGCTCGAGCGCGACGCGAGCCAGGCCGGCGTCAACACGGAGTACGACGTCTCCCACATCCTGCTCTCGCTGCCCGAGGCGGCGACGACCGAGGAGATGTCCA
>DATMEC010000220.1:0-9121 GCA_035557125.1 Steroidobacteraceae bacterium | reverse complement strand
AGCTCGACCGCGCCTTCCATCTTGGCGCTGCCGCCCGTGAGCACGACGCCCGCCGCGACCGACTCCTCGAACCCGGAGCGGCGCAGCTCGTCGCGGATCAGCATGAAGAGCTCCTCGTAGCGCGGCTCTACGATCTCCGCGAGCGTCTGGCGCGCGAGCCGGCGCGAAGGCCGGTCGCCGACCGAGGGAACCTCGATGGTCTCGTCCGGGTTCGCGAGCTGCGAGAGCGCGCAGGCGTAGCGGATCTTGATTTCTTCCGCGTACGGCGACGGCGTGCGCATGGACACCGCGATGTCGTTGGTCACCTGGTCGCCGGCGACCGGGATCACCGCGGTGTGGCGGATCGCGCCACCGGAGAAGACGGCGATGTCGGTGGTGCCCCCGCCGACGTCGACGAGGCAGGCCCCGAGCTCCTTCTCATCGTCGGTGAGCACCGCGAACGAGGACGCGAGCTGCTCGAGCACGATGTCCTCGACCTCGAGTCCGCAACGCTGCACGCACTTGACGATGTTCTGGGCCGCGCTCTCGGCCCCGGTCACGATGTGCACGCGCGCCTCGAGGCGCACGCCCGACATGCCGATCGGCTCGCGGATGCCTTCCTGCCCGTCGATGATGAATTCCTGCGGCAGGACGTGCAGGATCTTCTGGTCGGCCGGGATCGGCACCGCCTGGGCCGCGTCCATGACGCGCGCGACGTCGCCGCTCGCGACCTCCTTGTCCTTGATCGCGACGATGCCGTGCGAGTTCAGGCTGCGCACGTGGCTGCCCGCGATGCCGGTGTACACCGAGCGGATCTCGACGCCTGCCATCAGCTCGGCTTCCTCGATGGCGCGCTGGATGGACTGGACCGTCGAGTCGATGTTGACCACCACGCCCTTCTTGAGGCCGCGCGAGGGGTGCGAGCCGAGGCCGATGACCTCGAGGCTGCCGTCGCCGTGAATCTCGCCGACGAGCGCGACGACTTTCGACGTGCCGATGTCGAGTCCCACGATCAGGTTGCGGTCGGAACGCTTAGCCATCGATGACCAGTTCTTCCTTCGGCTGGCGGCCGCCGCGCCAGCCGATCGCAAAGCCGTTCGAATAGCGCATGTCGACGTATCGGATCTCGGCCGCCTGGCCGGCGATCACCTGCGCGCCGAACTCGACGAAACGGTCCATGCGCTCGTCTACCTGGCGCCGGCCGAGGCGCACGGTGACGCCCGTCGACAGGTCGAGCTCCCAGGCGCCGCGCGCGTCGAGCCGGAGGGCCGAGACCTGCAACCCGAGGCCGCCGAGGCGGTCCTGCACGGCGAGGAAGCGCTGCGCCACCAGCGACTCCATGCCCTCCGGGCCGTCGAGGCGCGGCAGTTCCGGCGGCACGTGCCGAACCCCGGTGGCGATCAACTCGCCGCGCGTGTTCAGGAGGCCGTCCTCGCCCCAGACCGCGGCGGCCTGCTGCTCCACGACCTCGATGCGGATGCGGTCGGGCCACAGGCGCTGCACGCGCGCGCGATCCACCCAGGTGAGCGCCTCGACAGCCTCGCGCAGCCGGTCGAGGTCGGCGCTGACGAAGCCGCCCCGCAACGCGCCGAGTGCCGCCTGCTGCACCTCGACGGCGGCGACGCGCTGGAACGGCCCGTCGATGACGACGCTGCGCACCGGCTGGTCGAGGCCGAGGGCAAGCAGGACCCCGAGCGCGGCGAGCGCCGCGAGCGCGCCGGCGACGCGGCCCGCGCGCGTCCACTCGAGCTTCGGCAGCTCGAAGCGGCGGCCGGCCGCCCTTCTGCGGTTGCGGTTGCGCTTGCGGAAGGCGCCCATTGTCAGGTCCGCTCCCGCGCGAAGCTGGTCTCGAGCACGCGCCAGGCGAGCTCGGGAAAGTCCACGCCGGCCGCGCGCGCGGCCATCGGCACGAGCGAGTGGCTCGTCATGCCGGGCACGGTGTTGATTTCGAGAAGCAGCCCCCGGCCGCCCTCGTCCATTACGAAATCGACGCGTCCCCAGCCGGAGGCGCCGGTCGCCGCGAACGTGGCGAGCGCCATCCGCTGCAGCTCCGACTCCGCGTCCGCACCGAGGCCGCAGGGGATGAGGTAGCGCGTGTCGTCCGCGAAATACTTCGCCTGGTAGTCGTAGAAGGCGCGCGGCGTCTCGATGCGGATCGCCGGCAGCGCCTCGCCCTGCAGCACGGCGACGGTGTATTCGCCGCTGGTGATCCAGCGCTCGGCGATCACGACCGGGTCGAGGGCCGAAGCGGCGCGCCAGGCGGCCGGCAGCTCGCCCGCGGCAGCGACACGGCTCATGCCGACGCTCGAACCCTGGGTCGCGGGCTTCACCGCGAGCGGCAGGCCGAGCGTGGCGACTGCGCGGTCGAAGTCGGCGGCGCCGGACAGTTCCATCCACGGCGGCGTCGCGACACCCGCGGCCTCGGCGAGGCGCTTGGTCCGCAGCTTGTCCATGCCGACGGCCGAGCCGAGGACGCCGCTGCCGGTGTACGGGAGGCCGAGCCACTCGAGCGCGCCCTGCACCGCGCCGTCCTCGCCGCCCGGCCCGTGCAGCGCGATGAACACGCGATCGAAGCCGGCGGCGACGAGCTCGGTGAGCGCGCGCTCGGCAGGATCGAAGCCGGCGGCGTCGACGCGGCGCGAGAGCAGCGCCTCGAGCACGGCGTTGCCCGTCATCAGCGACACTTCGCGTTCCGCGGATGCGCCGCCCATCAGCACGGCCACGCGCCCGAACTCGCGCGCGTCCCCGACTCGGCGGAATTCCACGCCTGTATTGCGCAACCGGCTCATCGAACCGCCTCCGCCTCGATGCCCAGTCGGCGCGCGACCATGGCGTCCGGCAGTCCTGCTCGCTCGCGCCGCCGGAACTTACGCGCTCGCTCGCAGGCTGCCGGCCGCCTGCCCGCGCGCCGACCACGCGCCGCGGCGGGCGCGCACGAGGTGGCGGGGTGCTCGCGAGCAAACTCGTAAGTTCCGGCGGAGTTTGCGAGCGAGTACCCCAGCCGGATCCCGTGCGCGTCCGCCGCGGCAACGATGCCGGCGGTCGGATGGCGATCGAGAGGCGTGCTAACGATCACGCGGCCTCCCCGATGACGCGGACTTCGGGTACGAGCTTCACGCCGTGCACGCGCTCGACGGTCGCCTGCACGTGGCGCACGAGCGCCTCGAGGTCGGCGGCAGTCGCCTCGCCCTCGTTCAGGATGAAGTTCGCGTGCTTTTCGGACACCATCGCGCCGCCGATGCGATGGCCCTTGAGGCCCGCTTGCTCGATCAGTTCCGCGGCGTGACCGCCCGCCGGATTGGTGAACACGGAGCCGCAGCTCCAGGCGCCGATCGGCTGGCTCGCGTGGCGCTTCTCGAGCAGCTTCCTGATCGACTCCGTGTTCGCATCTGGGCGAGGCTCGAAACGGAAAGTCGCCGCGAGGAACCACTCGCCCGCGACCGGCGGCGTCACGCTGCGGTAGCCATAGTGGTACTCGGTGGCAGCGCGGCGGTGGCGCTCGCCGCGGCGGTCGATCGTGTCGACCTCGACCACGCGCGGCCAGGTCTCGCCGCCCCAGGCACCGGCGTTCATCGCGAGCGCGCCCCCGACGGTGCCGGGTATGCCGGCGAAGAAGTCCGCGGGCCCGAGCTGCCACTTTGCGCACTGGCGGCCGAGCCTCGCGCAGGGCACGCCCGCTTCCGCGCGTACGCTGTCCGCGCCGATCCGCTCGAGCGCGTTGAGGATGCCATGCACGGAAATCGCGGCGCCGCGGATGCCGCCGTCGCGCACCAGGAGGTTGCTGCCGAGCCCGACCCAGGTGACTGGAACCTCCGCAGGCAGCGCCCGCAGGAAAGCCGAGAGGTCCTCGACGTCGCGCGGGGTGAACCAGGCGTCGGCCGGGCCGCCGACGTGCCACGACGTGTGGCGCGACATCGGCTCGTTGCGGCGCACGCGATCCTCGAACTCCGGGGCGATCTCGATCTGGCTCATCGCCCGACCCTCGCGCTGGTGACGCCGAGCTTGCCCGGCAGCTCGTGCGCCGCGGCACCGATGCTGCCCGCGCCCATCGTGAGCACGACGTCGCGGTCCGCGATGACGCCGGCGAGCGCGGCCGGCAGCTCGCGCACGTCCTCGACGAACACGGGCTCGAGGCGGCCGCGGCCGCGCACGGCGCGGCAGATCGCGCGCCCGTCGGCGTTGGCAATCGGCTCCTCGCCGGCGGCATACACCTCCGTCACGAGAAGCGCGTCCGCCGCGGAGAGCGCGCGGCCGAAGTCGTCGATCAGGTCGCGCGTGCGCGTGTAGCGGTGCGGCTGGAACGCGAGCACGAGGCGCCGTCCCGGCCAGGCCTGGCGCACGGCGTCGATGGTCGCCTCGATCTCGGTCGGGTGATGGCCGTAGTCGTCCACCAAGGTGATACGCCCGGACTTCGTCGCGACCTCGCCGACGAACTCGATCCGGCGGCCGATGCCCTGGAAGCCGGCCAGCGCGTTGCGTATCGCGTCGTCGCCGACGTCGAGCTCGGTCGCGACCGCGATGGCGGCCAGGGCGTTCCTGACGTTGTGCAGGCCCGGCAGGTTCAGCTCTACGGCGAGCGGTGCGCGTCCCGGCCGCACGGCCTGGAACCGCGTCTTTCCCCCGTCGCGCTCGAGCGAGACGGCGCGCAGGTCAACGTCCTCGCCGAGGCCGTACCGCACGGTCGGGCGGCCAACCTGCGGCAGGATCTCGCGCACCACTTCGTCGTCGCTGCATAGCACCGCGAGCCCGTAGAACGGGAGGTTGTGCAGGAACTCGACGAAGCTCTGCTTCAGCTTCTCGAAGTCGCCGCCGTGCGTGCCGAGGTGGTCGTTATCTATATTGGTGACGATCGCGATCATCGGCTGCAGGTGCAGGAACGACGCGTCGCTCTCGTCGGCCTCGGCGACCAGGTAGCGGCTCGTGCCGAGCTTGGCGTTGCTGCCGGCACTCTTCAGCAATCCGCCGATCACGAAAGTCGGGTCGAGGCCGCCCTCGGCGAGCACGGAGGCAACGAGGCTCGTCGTCGTGGTCTTGCCGTGGGTGCCGGCGACGGCGATGCCCTGGCGGAAGCGCATGAGCTCGCCGAGCATCTCGGCGCGGCGCACCACCGGGACGCGCGCGGCAGCGGCAGCTTCGAGCTCGGGGTTGTCCGGCGCGACGGCGGTGGACACGACGACGACGCTCGCGCCCGCGACCTGCCCCGCCTCGTGGCCGATGAAGATGCGCACGCCCATCCGCGCCAGCCGCGCGGTGACGGCGTTGGCGCGCAGGTCCGAGCCCTGCACCGCGTAGCCGAGGTTCACGAGGACCTCGGCGATGCCGCCCATGCCGGCGCCACCGATGCCGATCAAGTGGATGAGGTTCACGCGCCGCATGCGGTCGCTCATGCGGGCGCTCCTTCCGCCTGCAGGCAGAGGTCGGCGACGCGGCGCGCCGCATCGGTCACGGCGACGGTGCGCGCCGCGTCCGCCATGGCCAGCAGCCGCGAGCGGCCGTTGCCGAACAGGGTCGCGAGCCGGTTCGCGAACTCCGGCGCGGTGAGCCCCGTCTCCGAGACGACCTGCGCGGCGCTCACGCGCCCGAGCCACTCGGCGTTGCGCGTCTGGTGGTCATCCACGGCCGCCGGATAGGGCACGAGAATGGCGCCGACGCCGACGGCGGCGAGCTCCGCGACGGTCGAGGCGCCGGCGCGGGAGATCACGAGGTCCGCGTTCGCGTAGGCGGCCGCCATGTCGTCGATGAACGCGCGCACCTCGGCCTGGATTCCGGCCGCGCGGTAGGCCGCCTGCGTTTCTTCGAGATCCTTCGAGCCGGTCTGGTGCAGCACCCACGGCCGGCGCGACTCCGGCAGCAGCGCAACCGCCGCCGGCACCAGGCGATTGAGCGCCGTGGCGCCCTGGCTGCCGCCGAACACGAACAGCCGCATCGGTCCGTTGCGCGACTCGAAGCGCTGCCGCGGCGGCGGCAGCGCGGCAATCTCGGGGCGCACGGGATTGCCGACGTAGATCGCGCCCTGCGCCGCCGCAAAGCTGCCCGGAAATCCCTCGGCGATGGCGGCCGCGAGCCGGGCCAGCCAGCGGTTGGTGAGTCCGGCGACGGCGTTCTGCTCGTGGATCACGAGCGGCGCGCCTGCGAGCCAGGCCGCAACGCCGCCGGGCCCGGATGCGAAGCCGCCGAGCCCCAGCACGACGCCGGGACGACGCCGCTCGAGCGCCCGCCGCGCCTGGGCGACGGCGCGCAGCAGCCGGACCGGCGCCATGAGCCAGCGGCCGAGGCCTTTGCCACGCAAGCCCTCGACCTCGATCCACTCGATCGCGTAGCCCGCGGCCGGCACGAGCCGCGCCTCGATGCCACGCTGCGTGCCGAGCCAGACGATCTCGCGCGTAGCCCGCAGCGTCTCGGCGATCGCGAGCGCCGGGAACACGTGGCCGCCGGTGCCGCCCGCCATGATCATCACGGTGCGGCTCATGGCGAGCGCCCCTCGGGCGGGATCGCGCTCTTGCCGGAGGCGACGACCTCGTGGTGCACGCGCAGCAGCATGCCGATCCAGGCGAGCGTCACCAGCATGCTCGAGCGCCCGTACGAAAGCAGCGGCAGCGTGAGTCCCTTCGTGGGAAGGAGGCCGAGGTTCACGCCCATGTTCAGGAACGCCTGCAGCCCGATCCACACGCCGAAGCCGGCCGCGATGCAGGCGTGCAGCGGCATGCCCGCGTCCGCGGCGATGCGCGCGAGCCGGAGGCTGCGCAGCATCAGGACCAGGAAGGCGAACACGACGATGCCGACGCCGAGCAGGCCGAACTCCTCCGCGAGCACGGCGAACACGAAGTCCGTGTGCGCCTCGGGCAGGTAGAAGAGCTTCTGGATGCTCGAGCCGAGGCCAACGCCGAGCCATTCGCCGCGACCGATTGCGATCAGTGACTGCGTCAACTGGAACCCCGCGTCGTAGGGTTCCTTCCACGGGTCGAGGAACACGCTCAGCCGTCGCAGGCGGTAGCTGCTGGTCAGCGCGAGCAGCGCGAAGGCGGCCGCGCCGCCCGCGCAGACGATCAGGAAGTCGCGGAGCCGCGCGCCGGCCACGAACAACACGGCCGTGCCGGTGACGCAGAGCACGACGGCGGCACCGAAATCGGGCTCGGCAAGCAGCAGCACCGCTGCGGCGGCGAGTACCGCGAATGGCTTGAAGAACCCCTGTGCCGAGCTGCGAAGTTCGGTCTGGTGACGCACCGCGAAAATCGCGACGTAGGTGACGAGGAACCAGCGCGCAATCTCGGACGGCTGGAAGTTCAGCGGCCCGATGCGGATCCAGCGCCAGCTGCCATTGACCTCGTGGCCGATGCCGGGAATCCGCACCAGGACCAGGAGCACGAAGCTCGCGACCAGCAGCCACGGCGCCAGCCGCTTCCAGGTCGCGATCGGCACGATCAGCATGGCGGCGCCGAAAGCGCAGCCGAGCAGCACCGAGAAGAACTGCCGCTCGAAATGGAAGTACGGGTCGCCGGTCAGCCCTTCCGCGACGATGAGCGACGCGGACGACACCATGACGAGGCCGACGAGCAGCAGCCCGGACACGGTGACGAGGATCACCGGGTCGAGCGCGAGCCGCTGCTGGCGGCCGGCCGAGCGCGAATACTGCAGGGCGGCACCGGTGCTCATGGCGCCAGCTCACGCACGGCCGCCGCGAATGCCTCGCCGCGGTGCGCGTAGTCACGGAACATGTCGAAGCTCGCGCAGGCTGGCGACAGCAGCACGGTGTCGCCCGCGTGCGCGACCGAGTCCGCGGCGCTGACCGCCGCTTCCATCGACGCCGCGAACGTCACCGCGCAGCTGCCCTCGAGGGCGGCCGCCAGCAGCCGCGCGTCGCGGCCGATCAGGATCGCCTGCTTGACCTTGCCCAGGCAGGCCGGGCCGAGCGGCGTGAAGTCCTGGCCCTTGCCCTCCCCGCCGGCGATCAGCACGAGCGGACCGTCCATGCCTTCGATCGCAGCGACCGTCGCACCGACGTTGGTGCCCTTCGAGTCGTCGATCCAGGAAACGCCGCGCCGGTCGCGCACGCGCTCGGTGCGATGCGCCAGGCCGCGGAATGCCTGCAGCACGCCGGCCATCGCCGCGCGCGGGAAGCCACAGACGCTGCCCACTGCGAGTGCGGCGAGCGCGTTTGCGGCGTTGTGGCGGCCCGGCAGCGCGAGCGCCGCGAGCGGCAGGATCCGTTCGGCGCCCTCCGCCAGCCAGTCTTCGCCGGCCTCGCGCAGCAGCCTGAAGTCCGCGTCGGAGCGGCAGAGGCTGAAGCCGACGGTGCGCTGCCCCGGCCGTGGCATGCGCACGACGATCCCGTCGTCGAGATTCACGATCGCAGTGGCCGCGCGCTCGTAGATGCGCGCCTTGGCTGCGGCGTATTCGGCGAGGTCGCGGTAGCGGTCGAGGTGGTCGGGGCTCACGTTCAGCACCGCGGCGGCCTCCGGCTGCAGCGACCAGGTCGTCTCGAGCTGGTACGAGGAAAGCTCCAGCACGTACATCGCCGCCGGCGGGCCCGCCAGCAGGTCGAGTGCGGGCTCGCCGAGGTTGCCGCCGACGCGGACCTCGAGCCCGGCAGCCTCCGCGAAGCCGCCGACGAGCGTCGTGACCGTGCTCTTGCCGTTCGTGCCGGTGATGCCGACCACGCGGCCACCGGCCTCGCGCGCGAACAGCTCGATGTCGCCAACGAGGTCGAGGCCCTGCGCCGCCGCCTTGCGCAGGAAGGGTTCCGCGAGCGAGACGCCGGGCGACACGACGACCTGGTCCGCGCCCTCGAGCACCGCCGGGTCGAAGCCGCCGAGCGCGGTGGCAGCCGCGGGCACGAGGCGGCGCAGCTCCGCGAGGCCGGGCGGATTCTCGCGCGAGTCGGTGACGACGAGCCGGTGGCCGCGCGCGGCGAGGTGGCGCGCGCACGAAACCCCGGTGCGGCCGAGCCCCACGATCACGCTGAGCGGAGTGCGGATGGCCTGATGCATCAGCGCAGCTTCAGCGTGGCCAGCCCGATGAGGACCAGCATGAACGAGATGATCCAGAAGCGGACGATGACCTTCGGCTCGGCCCAGCCCTTCAGCTCGTAGTGGTGGTGGATCGGCGCCATGCGGAAGATGCGCTTGCCGCGCAGCCGGAACGA
>DATMEC010000219.1:0-3438 GCA_035557125.1 Steroidobacteraceae bacterium | reverse complement strand
GTCGGCAAGCCGGCGCGCGAGCTCGACCTCGTCTCGCCGTATTTCGTGCCGACCGAGGCCGGCACAGCCGCGTTGAGCGCACTGGCCCAGAGCGGCGTAAGGGTGCGCATCCTGACCAACTCCCTTGCCGCGACCGACGTTACCCCGGTGCACGCCGGCTACTCGAACTACCGCGAAGAACTACTTCGCGCGGGCGTGCACCTCTACGAGCTCAAGCCGTCCGTGCAGCAGAAAAGCGAGCAGCGCAGCGGCATCGGCGGCAGCTCGGGCGCCAGCCTGCACGCCAAGACCTTCGCTGTGGACCGCAGCCGGATCTTCGTCGGCTCGTTCAACTTCGATCCGCGCTCGTCGCGGCTCAATACCGAGATGGGCGTCGTGCTGGAGAGCCCCGCGCTCGCCGTGCGCCTGTCAGACGCGCTGGACGCCATGCGGGGGCGCGACGCCTATGAGGTGCGTCTCCTGCCCGACGGCCGGGGTCTGGAATGGATCGAAGGCGACGTGCGCCATACCACGGAGCCCGGCACGGGATGGCTGCGGCGGATGTGGGTCGGGTTCCTCTCGATCCTGCCGATCGAGTGGCTCCTTTAGAAGTGGAACGTGACGCCTAGGGCCGCGCCGCTCATCTGCAGCTCCTGGATCGGCTTTGAGTCCTTCTGCTCGTAGCTGAGGTGGCGGTAGGCGAGCAGCACGTCGCCCCACTTGAAGGAATAGCCGATGCCCGCCATCGCCTGATAGGTGAGCTTCGAGTCGCCGGCGCCGGCGTCGAGATACCAGGGAACGAACCAGTTTGCGTCGAGCTTCGCCTTGCCGCGCACGCCGACGATCGCGTCCCACAGCTCCGCCTTCTGCGTGGCCGATCCGGCTTGCGGGAATGCGCCGGACGGGCCGGCGAGCTGCCAGCTCACGGTGGATTCGAGCGTCAGGTAGCGCAACCCGCCGAGGACCTCGGCGCTCGACGTATTGCCCTGCGAGAAGTTGTAGCTCGCCGCGAGCTGCCACACTCCGCCTTCGAGGCCCGCCTTGGTGTCGACGTTGACCGGGACCTGCACCAGCCCGCCCGGCCCGCCGAGGGTCTTGACCTGACTGGACTGGTTCCCAAAGTCCAGGAAGATGATGTCGGTGAAGAACGCCCAGCGCCCTTTGCGCGCTTCGCCGGACAGCATCAGCGCCATGTCGAGATTGCTGAGGTAGTCGCCGGGATCCTTTTCGACAGTGGCGGTGCCTCCACCGGCGCTGGCGGGGAGGGTGTATTGCACCGTGCTCCCGACGGTGGGCATCCACAGGTAGGGCGTGAGCGAGAATTTCCACTCTCCCGGCGGAGCCGAGGCCTGCGCGCCGGCGCTCGCCGGTAGCAGCGTCGCGAGACCGCAGAATGCCATCGAGAACGCCGTGCGTTTCATTGCTTTCATCGTGGTTTCCCCTTTCCGGCAGGCAGAATGGCGCGTGGCGCGCCGTCTGTGGCCTCGGAAAGTTACGGGGTCGGCGGCCGGAAACTACGGGACCAGGCCGTGCTTGATCGCGAAGCGGATCAGCTCGGCGCTGTTCTCGATGCGCAGCGACTCCATCATCGCGTACTTGTGAAACTCGACGGTCCGCGCCGACAGGTCGAGCGCCGCGGCGATCTCCTTGGCCGATTTGCCTTCGGCCAGAAGCTGCAGGATCTCGCGCTGGCGCGGGGTCAGCGCGGCGAGCGGATCGTTGGTGTCCTTCGCGGTACGGAACACTTCCGCAGTCAGGTCCGGGGTGATGAAAGTACGGCCCTGCAGGGCGGCGCGCACCGCCAGCACCAGCTCCGCGGGCGCGGAGTGCTTCAGCACGAAGCCGGAGGCGCCCGCCTCCAGCGCGCGCCGCGCGTAGGCCGCGTCGCGGTGCATGGTGAGGAACACCACGCGCACGTCCGGGTTGTCGCGCTTGAGAGGCGCCAGGGCGTCGATGCCGTTCAGGTGCGGCATGGAGATATCGGCCACGATCACGTCGGGGCGCAGCGTGCGGGCCGCGTCGACCATGGCGCGGCCGTTTTCGACGATGCCCACCAGCTCGAATTCCTCCGCCAGGATTCCCTTCAGGCCCTCGGTGACGATGCGATGGTCGTCGGCCAGCAGGACGCGCGGCTTGGTCATCGGGCCACCCTCATGCCGGCACCCACGCGACTACGGTGGTGCCGCGTCCGGGCGTGCTCTCGATGTCGAGCTCGCCCTGCAGAAGCCGCACCCGCTCGAGCATGCTGGCGAGGCCGAGGCTCGCATGGTCGCGCGGCCCATCCGGGTCGAAGCCGCTGCCGTTGTCGCTGACCGCGAGCTGCAGGCCCTTGCCGCTGGGCGCGAGGAGCACGGTCACCGCACTTGCGTGGGCGTGGCGCGCGGCATTGCCCAGTGCTTCCTGCGCGACACGGAACAGGCAGAGCGACGCCTCCGCGGTCAGCGCTCCCGGCACGGCGCTGGCATCCACCTCCACGCGCAGCGCGCCATGGCGCGCCACGCGCTCGCATTCGGCTCTCAGCGCCTCGATCAGCCCCAGGTCGTCGAGCACGGAAGGATGCAGGCGGTAAGACAGCGCATGCACGTCCTCGCTCAGTCGCACCAGGTCCTCGCGCAGCGGACGCATGCCCGCGGCGGCGGCGGGAGCGTTTTCCATCCGGCCAGCGTCGATCGCGAGCCGGGCGAGCCTCTGCGAGAGGTCGTCGTGCAGTTCCCGTGCAAGGTGCTTGCGCTCGTCCTCATGTGCGGTGATCAGGCGGCCGGCAAGCTGCTGGACTTCTCGATGGCTCACCTCGAGCGCGGCCCGGCTCTCCCGAATCACGTCCTCTGCGTTCCTGCGTTCGGTGATGTCGATGACACAGCCGATGTAACCCGCAAAACTGCCGTCCGGTCCGTATTTCGGGACGCCCGAGTCGAGCACCCATCGGTAGCCGCCGTCGGCCCTGCGCAACCGGTACTCCACGACGAACGGCGTGCGCGCCTCGACCGCCAGAACGTAGATGCGAAGGGTCGCCTCCAGGTCTTCCGGATGGGCAGCGTCCATCCAGCCGTTGTCCCGCAACTTTTCGATCGGCAGCCCCGTGAACTCGACGCAGTGGCCGTTGAGGTAGTCGAGCGTTGTGTCCGGTCGGGCCGTCCATATCATGACGGGCGCGCGATCGATCATGCGACGAAACCGCTCTTCGCTCTCGCGAAGGGCTTGCGCCGCACGCGCATGTCGCGCCGCCCGGATGAACAGCACGATCAGGGCCGCGGCCTGGATCGCGACGACGATCAGAAGGGCGCCGACGACGTAGGTCATGCCGGCACCCACGCGACTACGGTGGTGCCGCGTCCGGGCGTGCTCTCGATGTCGAGCTCGCCGTGCAGAAGGCGCACGCGCTCGAGCATGCTGGCGAGGCCGAGGCTCGCGTGGTCGCGCGGTCCATCCGGGTCGAAGCCGCTGCCGTTGTCGCTGACC
>DATMEC010000218.1:0-4513 GCA_035557125.1 Steroidobacteraceae bacterium | reverse complement strand
GCGTTCCTCATTTACTTCTCGCTCAGCCAGTGGGACTGGCGCGCGCCCGACGAGGTTCAGCGCGTTGCGGAGCCCGACCTGCAACGCGTCGTGGCCGAGCTCCAGCGCAGGCTGGACGAGCAGCCGGATGACGTCGAGGCCTGGAAGCTGCTCGGCCGATCCGCCACGGTACTCGGCGACTATCCGCTTGCCCGTCGTGCATTCGGCGAAGCCAATGCGCGCACCCAGGGTGCCGACGCCGAAGCGGTCGTCGGCTATGCCGAGTCCATGATCCTGATGGACGAGCGCGAGATCGACGGCGAGGCGGCGCAGCTCTTCGAGCGTGCCCTCGAAATGGCGCCGGACAACGCACGCGCCCTCTGGTACGGCGGCATCGTCGCCTACCGGCGCGGGGACATGGCGCTGGCGCAGCAGCGCTGGATCGAGCTGCAGGAACATCCCTTGCCGGCGGACCTGCGGCAGGTGCTCGCCGAGCGACTCGCCGAGCTCGAGCAATCGCAGGGCAAGTCGGCGACGCAAACCGGCATGAACGCGCCGGCCGGCGCGATCAACCTGACCGTCGGCATCGATCCGGCGCTCGCGGCCCGTGTGCCTGCGGATGCCATCCTGTTCGTGATCGCCCGCCGCGGCACCGGCGGTCCGCCGCTCGCGGTGCAGCGCCGTCCCGTCGGCGCCTGGCCCGTGTCGCTGCGACTCAGCGACACCGACGCCATGCTGCCCGGCATGTCGCTCGCCGGCGCAGGGCCGCTCAAGCTGGTCGCGCGCATTTCACGGAGCGGGCAACCCATTGCGGCCAGCGGCGACCTGTTCGGCGAGGTCGGCTATGATTTCGCCTCGGCCCGTCCGGCAAGCATCACGATCGACCGGACCGTTCCTTGATCCAGCGGCCGGGGGAGTCCAAGGGACCGGCCGTCGTCCAGTATCGCTTCGAGCGCCTGCCTTCGGCATTCCGCTACTTCCCGCGTGCCGTGTTCGGCCGGCGCAGCGCCCTCGTCCCGGACGGCGAAGTGGTGCCGCGCCTCGAGGGCCGGGTCGCGGACGTCCGCGCGCAGCGCCACCATCTCGCCCGCTATCGCGAAATCTGCGGGTTCCGCGACGACAGTTGCCTGCCAATCACCTACCCGCACGTGCTCGCGATGCCGTTGCATTACGCAATCCTGACCCATCCGCGCTTCGTCGTACGCCTGATGGGCCTGGTCCACATCGCAAACGACATCCGGCAGCTACGGCCGTTGCCGGACGCGGGCCCGTTCGAGCTGCGCAGCTGGATTGAAGGCTACCGCGACGTTGATCGTGGGCACGAGTTCGACGTTTACACGGCGGTCGAGGACGGCCAGGGGACGGCGTGGATCGAGAAGTCGACGCTGCTCGCGCGGCGCCCATCGAGCGGCAAGCCGGCTTCGCGCGGAGCACGCCAGGTATTGCGCTACGAGAAACCGCCCGAAGGATCACCGCTCGAGACCGCCGCCATCGGCGTGCCGCGCGCCATGGGCCGGCGTTACGGCTGGCTGTCAGGCGACCTGAACCCGATTCATCTCGGCGACCGCGGCGCGAAACTGTTTGGATTCGAGCGGGCGGTCGCGCACGGTATGTGGTCGATGGCGCGCTCCCTGGCGGAGCTGGGTACCGCCGCGCTGGTGCCGCCGGTGCAGGCGCTGGTCGAGTTCAAGTTCCCGCTCTTCATGCCGGGCGAAGCACGCCTCGAGCATTGGGCGGGCGACGGCAGGCGCGTCTTCGTGCTGAAAGACTCCGAAAGCGGGCGCCCGCACCTCGCGGGCGCCGCGCGCCTCGGCTGATTCCGTGGCGCGCGCGCTGATCCAGAGGCTCCTGCGCACGCAGCCTGGCGAGGAACGAGCGGTTGGCCTCGCGTTCGCCTACTTCTTCATGCTGCTCTCTGCCTACTACCTGCTCCGGCCGTTGCGCGATGCGATGGCGAGCGGTGTCGTGGAGGACCTCTTCTGGTTCTACGTCGGCACCTTCACGGTCATGCTGCTGCTGACGCCGTTGTTCGGGGCGCTGGTGTCGCGCGTGCGCAAGCCGCTCCTCCTGCCGGTCACGTACGGTTTCTTCGCCTCCAATCTGCTCGTGTTCTACGTCCTCTTCAAGGCGATTCCCGATTCGCGCGGCCTCGCGGCGGCGTTCTTCGTCTGGTTGTCCGTCTTCAACATGTTCGTGGTGTCGGTCTTCTGGAGCTTCATGGTCGACGTGTTCCGCGCCCAGGAGGCAAAGCGTCTTTTCGGACCGATCATGGCCGGCGGGGGAACCGGGGCGATCCTCGGCCCGCTCATCATGCAGTTCCTGGCGCCGCGCATCGGCATCGACGGGGTCGTATTCCTCGCGATGCTGCTGCTGCTCGGGACGCTTCCGTGCATCCGGGGGCTCGCCCGCTGGGCCGAGGCGAGGCACGGACGCTTCGTGCTCCCGCCCGAGGACCCCGAGGCGCGCATCGGCGGCGGGATCCTGTCGGGCCTGCGCATCGTCGCGGGCTCGCGATACCTGCTCGGGATCTTTGCGATCATCGCGCTCGGCTCGATCGCCGCTGCCTTCATGTACGGCGAGCTGCTGCGGCTCGTTGGGTCGTCGTACCCGGATCTGGCGAGCCGCGCGCAGTACTTCGGGCGGCTCGATTTCGTGGTCAACGTCGTGGCCTGGGTCTTCCAGGGTTTCGTCGTCGGCTGGCTGATCCGGCGCTTCGAGCTGACGGGCGCGCTCGCGACGATGCCGATCGTTGCGCTCGCCACGTTCCTGGCGCTGGCGGCCTCGCCGGTCTTGTTGGTCCTCGCCGCTGGCCAGGTGCTGCGCCGGGGCGGGGAATACGGCATCGCGAAGCCGAGCCGCGAAGTGCTGTTCACCGTCGTTGACGCGGAAACCAAGTACAAGGCCAAGAATTTCATCGATACTGTACTGCAGCGCGGCAGCGACATGGTGGGCATCGGGCTCGTCACGCTTGCCCACGCCGCGGGCTTCGGGCTCGGCGGCTACGCGTGGATCGGCGCAGCCTTCATGCTGCCCGCGCTTGCGGTGTCGCTGGTGCTAGGGCGAAACTTCGAGCGACGACGCTCTGCCACTGGCAGCTCCGGCACTGGCAGCTTCGGCACTTCATGAGCCCCGAACGGTCGAAATGCGTGTCAACTCCTGGAGACGCGCATGAATGACCGGACACGTCCGGCTCCTCGGCTGACGCGGCGGGAAACCCTGGGACTCCTGGCCGCGTTTGCGGCATCACCTGCCGCACAGGCCGCGACCGGCCCGATCGAACGCGTGGTTCCACGCACCGGCGAGCGGCTGCCTGCGCTCGGGCTCGGCACCTGGCAGGTGCTCGACGTCGCAGCGCGCGGCGCAGACTACGATGCCGCTCTCGCCGCCGTGCGGGGTTTCCTCGAGGCCGGCGGGCGTGTCATCGACAGCTCGCCGATGTACGGAAGCTCCGAGGAGCGCGTCGGCGACATCCTGGCGGCCATCAAACCCGCAACGCAACCCTTCCTCGCGACCAAGATCTGGACGACCGGACGCGGGGCAGGGGAGCGCCAGCTCGCCGATTCCCACCGTTTCATGCGAGCCAAGGTCCTCGATCTTGTGCAGGTGCACAACCTGCAAGACCTCGGCACGCACCTTGCGACGCTACGGGCGGCGCGCGATGCGGGCACCGTGCGTTACATCGGCGTCACGCACTACATCGCGAGCGCCCACCCGGAACTCGAGCGCGTCATCCGGCGCGAAAAACCCGACTTCCTGCAGGTCAACTACTCGATCGCCGAGCCAGAGGCGGGCACTCGCCTGTTGCCGCTCGCGCGCGATCTCGGCGTCGCGGTGCTGGTCAACCGCCCCTTTACCAAGGGATCGATGATCGACAGGGCGGCCGGGCACGCCTTGCCGCCGGTCGCCACGGAGCTCGGCTGCCGGAGCGCGGCCCAGCTCTTCATAAAGTGGGTCCTCGGCGATCCCGCCGTGACCGTGATCCTCGCGGCGACGCGCAATTCGCGGCACGCCGCAGAGAACCTCGCGGCGGCCACCGGGCGCGTGCCCGATGACGGCCAACGCAAGGCCATCGCAGGATGGTTTGTGGCTCTGTGAGCCGCATCGACCTCGAGCGGCTGGCGCGGCCGCTCCCGGCTACGAAGCCCTCGACCTGCTGGCGCACGTCGGTGTCGGCGAACGTACGACGCTGCGCTTGGGCCTCGGCAACCTGACCGACGAGGCGTACCGGCAATGGTCCGACATCCGCGGCCGGCCGGCCGGGGATCCCGTCATCGACCGCTATTCCCGCCCAGGCCGCGCGTTCAGCGCGAGCATCAATTTCCAGTTCTGAGTTCTATTGGGCCGTCATCACGGCCGAGGCAGGCTTCGCGAGGACTCGTTTCGCTACATTGGCGGCGCAGGCTCCTTCCGATGTCGCGTTCGACTTCACCTGCGAAGCGTTGCAACGGCGAATGCGCACGCTGTGAGTTTCTCGACTGGCGGGGAGGGCGCAGCCACAAGACGAGACCGGAGATCTGAGGAAATCCCTAGATAC
>DATMEC010000217.1:0-3810 GCA_035557125.1 Steroidobacteraceae bacterium | reverse complement strand
CACGCCTTCGTTGCCCTCGAAGCCGTCCATCTCGACCAGCAGCTGGTTCAGCGTCTGCTCGCGCTCGTCATGCCCGCCGCCGAGGCCGGCGCCGCGGTGGCGGCCGACCGCGTCGATCTCGTCGATGAACACGATGCAGGGGGCGTGCTTCTTCGCCTGCTCGAACATGTCGCGCACGCGCGAGGCGCCGACGCCGACGAACATCTCGACGAAGTCGGACCCGGAAATCGTGAAGAACGGGACTTTGGCCTCGCCGGCGATGGCGCGCGCGAGCAGCGTCTTGCCGGTGCCGGGGCTGCCGACCATCAGCACGCCCTTCGGGATCTTGCCGCCGAGCTTCTGGAACTTGGACGGGTCCTTGAGGAAGTCGACGATCTCGGCGACCTCATCCTTCGCCTCTTCGATGCCCGCGACGTCGGCAAACGTCACGTTGACCTGGTCCTCGGACAGGAGGCGCGCGCGGCTCTTGCCGAAGGACATCGCGCCCCGGCCGCCCGCGCCGCCCTGCATCTGGCGCATGAAGTAGATCCACACGCCGATCAGCAGCAGGATCGGGAACGAGGAGATGAACAGCTGCAGGAGGAAGCCCTGGCGCTCGGGCGGGGCCGCGTCGAACTTGATGCTCTGCTTGTCGAGCAAGCCGATCAGCTGGGTGTTGTCGGTCTCTGGGTTGTGCGTGACGTACGGGCCGCCGCTCGCCCGCTCGCCGACGATCAGGTCGCCCTTGAACGTGGCGCTCTGGATTCCGCCGCTACGGACCTCGCTCAGGAACTGCGAATACGCGAGCTCGTCCGGCGCCGAGGCGCGCGGGCCGAAATTGGAGAAGACCGCGAGCAGGACGACCGCGATGACGACCCACAGGACGATGTTTCTGGTCAGATCGTTCAAAATACCGCTCCAGGGTGCCCGATTGCTGACAGATCAACGAGTTGGACCGCAGCCGAAGGGCGCTAGTTTCACCTTACACCGGACGCAGTCCCCTCGCCACCAAGTAGGTCTCGGAACTGCGGGCCCTGGACGCTTTTGGCTTGCGCATCCTGACCGAGGTGAACCGCCGCCGGGCCTCGGCCAGGAGCTCCTGGAACCCGGCACCCTGAAAAACCTTCATTGCCAGCGCGCCTTCCGGACCCAGGACCCGGAGCGAGAAATCGAGCGCGAGGCCCTCGAGATCGGCGGCCCGCGCCTGGTCCACCACGTCCACCCCGGTGATGTTGGGGGCCATGTCCGACAACACAAGGTCGACGCGTCCATCGCCGATCTCCCCGAGCAGCGCATCGAGCACCGCCTGCTCGCGGAAGTCGCCCTGCAGGAACGTGACGCCGGGAATGGCGTCCATGGGCAGCACGTCGAGCGCAAAGACGCGGCCCTTGCCCGCGAGCTTGCGCGACGCGTACTGGCTCCAGCCACCCGGCGCGGCGCCGAGGTCGACGACCACGGCGCCCGGGAACACGAGCCGCTCCGCGGCGTCCAGCTCCTCGATCTTGAAGGCCGCGCGCGAGCGCAGGCCCGCGTCCTTCGCGCGCCGCACGTACGGATCGGAAAAATGCTCCGCCAGCCATCGCCCGCTCGACTTGCTGCGCCGCGCCACCCGATCCCTCCTGAGTCCGCTCTGGACCTCGCCCTATAATGCGGCGATGGCACTCACCGAGCGGCAGAAAAAGCACCTGCGCCGGCTCGGCCACGACCTGCGCCCGATCGTGCTCGTCGGGCAGCGCGGCCTCAATGCGGGCGTCGTCGAGGAATTGAAGCTCGCGCTCGGGCACCACGAGCTCGTGAAGCTGCGCGCCCGCATCGGCGATCGCGAGTCACGTGACGCGCTCCTTGCCGAGCTTGCGCGGCTCACGGACTCCGAATTCGTCTATCGAATCGGGAACGTCGGATTGTTCTACAAGAAAAACAGCACGTTACAGAAGATACTTCTGCCCGATTCTTGACTCACGCGAGGCGCACTGCGAGCACCTCGAAGCCGCGCGCGCCGCCGGGAGCCGCCACCTCCACTTCGTCGCCTGGCGACTTGCCGATCAGGGCGCGGGCGATCGGCGAGTTGACCGACACGAGGCCCTGGCGAATGTCGGCCTCGTCGTCACCGACGATCTGGTAGCGGACCTCGGGACCGCCGTCGACCGGTGCCAGCTCGACGGTTGCGCCGAACACCACTTTGCCCGTGTCCGGCAGCGCCGCCGGGTCGATGACCTGCGCGTTCGCGAGCCGCTGCTCGATCTCCTTGATGCGGCCCTCGACGAAGCCCTGCTGCTCGCGCGCGGCGTGGTACTCGGCATTCTCCGAGAGGTCACCGTGGGAGCGCGCCTCGGCGATGGCGCGGATGATCGCAGGCCGGTCCTCCGACTTCAGCTTGCGCAGCTCATCGCGGAGCCGGGCGGCGCCGCGCAACGTGATCGGCGCCCTCATGCGGCCCCGAGCTCGAGGTGCAGGTCCTGCAGCCGGTTCACGTCGTGGTCCTCGAGGTGATCGAGCGCGTCGAGGGTCGCGAGCGCCGCCGCCACCGTCGTGTAGTACGTGACCTTGCGCAGCTCCGCCTCGCGGCGGATCGAGTGGGACTCGCGGATGGCTCGCTTGCCCTCGGTCGTGTTGATGATCAGGTCGATCTCGTCGTTCTTGATCATGTCGACGATGTGCGGGCGCCCTTCACGCACCTTGAGGGCGCGCCGGCACGGGACGCCCGCGGCCTCGAGCGCGGTCTGCGTGCCCTGCGTCGCGATGATCTCGAAGCCGCGCTCAACCAGGCGGTGTGCGACGGCGACCGCGGCGATCTTGTCGCGGTCGCGCACGGATACCAGGCAGACGCCTCGCGTCGGCAGGCGCACGCCGCTCGCCGCCTGCGACTTCGCGTAGGCCTCGCCGAACGTGCGCCCGGTGCCCATGACTTCGCCGGTGGACTTCATCTCCGGGCCCAGGATCGGGTCGGACTCCGGGAACTTGCTGAACGGGAACACGGCCTCCTTGACCGAGTAGTACGGCGGCACCCGCTCGACCGTTGCGTCGAGGTCGGCGAGCTTGCGGCCAGCCATGACGCGCGCCGCGATCTTGGCCAGCGGCCGGCCGGTCGCCTTGGAGACGAAGGGCACGGTGCGCGACGCGCGCGGATTCACCTCGAGCACGTAGACGACCCCATTCTGCACCGCGAACTGCACGTTCATGAGGCCGACGACGGACAGCGCCTGCGCCATCGTGCGGGTTTGCGCGCGGATCTCCTCCTGGATCTCGTGCGGGAGGCTGGCCGGCGGAAGCGAGCAGCTCGAGTCGCCCGAATGCACGCCCGCCTGCTCGACGTGCTCCATGATGCCGCCGATGAGGACGTCCTGGCCGTCGCAAACGGCGTCCACGTCCACCTCGATCGCAAGGTCGAGGAAGCGGTCCAGCAGCACCGGGCTCTCGTTCGAGACCTTCATCGCCTCGCGCATGTAGGTGCGCAGGTCCTCCTCCTCGTACACGATCTCCATGGCGCGGCCGCCGAGCACGTACGACGGGCGCACGATCAGCGGGAAACCGACCTCGCGCGCGAGCTCGATCGCGCGCTCCTCGTCTCGCGCCGTCGCATTTGCCGGCTGGCGCAGGCCGAGGCGCGTCAGCAGCTGCTGGAAGCGCTCGCGGTCCTCTGCCACGTCGATCGAGTCGGGGCTCGTGCCGATGATCGGTGCGCCGGCCGCAGCAAGCTGGCGCGCGAGCTTGAGCGGCGTCTGGCCGCCGAACTGCACGATCACGCCCTGCGGCTTCTCGCGGCCGATCACCTCCATCACGTCCTCGAACGTCAGCGGCTCGAAGTACAGCCGGTCGGAAATGTCGTAGTCG
>DATMEC010000216.1:0-8231 GCA_035557125.1 Steroidobacteraceae bacterium | reverse complement strand
CGGGCACACGCCTCCGAGCGAATTCGAAGAAGCCACGATGTATGTCGAGCAAAACGCCACCGACGGGGACACGGAAGTCGTCATCGCGGGCACCGCCGGAGACGACGGGTTGCGGCTGCTTCAGGTCAAGTGGCCGGACCGCGAGGTCATGGCCACGCTGCTCGCCGATCGCACGACGCTCGGCATGCGCGAGTTTCACTTCGAGTCGCCGGAGCCGCCCGGCGAGGCCGTGCTCGCGGCTTACCCGGAAGGCCGGTACACATTGGTCGGCGTTGCGACGTCTGGAGAACGATTCCGCGCGGTGCTCACGCTGTCGCACGATCTACCGCCCGAGTCGGCCATTCTTTCGCCGGCCGAGGACGCGGAAGTACCCCCGGGCGTGCCGCTGACGATCCAGTGGTCGCAAGTGCCCGGGATCGAGAAGTTCGTGCTCGAATTCGAAAACGAATCGGCGGATCCTGAACGGGCCCTGACTCTCGACCTGCCGCCCGGAGCGACCAGCTTCCGGATTCCGGCGCGCCTGTTGCCGGCGGGATCCGAGTTTCAGGTCGGCATTCACACGGTGGCGGAGAACGGCAACATCGTCGTCGTGGAGTCGACGTTTACGACCGCGGAGTAACAACCCCTCAGAACTTCCAGAGCACGCCGAGCGAGGGGATCAGCGGCAACGAGGGGCGGCGCTCGACGTCGAGGAAAGTGTCCACCTCTTCCCCGTCGTCGTTCTCGTCCTCCAGCTCGTACTCGACGCAACAGTCATTGTTGCGCTTGGCGACGTTGCTGACCTCGAGGAAGGCCGTGAGCTCGCCCGCTGAGCCGAGGTCGAAGCGCCGCGCGATTCGCAGGTCGACGCGCGCGTAATTCGACAGGTTATCCGCGTTCCGCTTCCCCGCGGCCACGAGCGGAAAAGGTTCGAGCGTCGCGAGCTCGACGGCGGTGGTCGGCCAGCCGCGGTGCAATGCGGCGGCGAACGAAGCCTCCCATCGGTCGCCGCGCCAGCTGAGCCCGCCGCTCGCGTAGTCGCGCTGGTCCCAGCTTCGATGGAACCACTCGCCGGCAACGCGATCGAGCACTCGCGAGTGCGTGTACGCGACCCAGCCGGAGAACGCATCCTTCTCGTACCGCAGCGAAACCTCGGCGCCCTCGGCGAGCGACTTCTCCGGCGCGATCAGGATGCGGTCCGGCTTCAGCTCCGGGAGCACCACGAGCGTGTTCAGCAGGCTCTCGTAGCGCGCGATCGGGTCGTCGTAGTCCTTCCGGTAGAGTTCCGCGCGCAGGGTCATCGCGCCCGTCAGGTCGCGCTCGATGCTCGCCACCAGGTGCGTCGCGCGCTGCGCCGGCTGGTATGAAACCTGCCCGTCGGACACCTGCAGTTCATTGACGGATTGCGCCTGGTAGTAGCGACCCCAGCCGAGGCGCAGTCGCGTGTCCTCGCGCGGCTGCCACATGAGCACCGCACGCGGACTCCACTGCGATCCATCCTGGTCCGACAGCGTCTCGCGGTCCCAGCGGATCCCGACATCGGTTGCAATCGCGGCAACGGGCTCGAACCGCCAGTTCACGTAGGCGCCCGCTTGTCGGCCGGAAGGCCGCAGGTGTATGTCCCGCACCCGGGACGGCGCCAGGGGCGCGCCCGGTGTCAGGAACAGGAGCTCGAACCCGGCCTCGTCCACATAGTCGTAGCGGCCTTGCTGGTCGCGCCACTCGAACCCCGCCTGCAGCAGCGAGCGCGCGCCGGCCCGCCACCAGCCGTCCGCCTGGATGGAATCGATGGTGAATTCCCGCTGGTCGGCAAGCGTGCCGCTGCCGACGCCGGGCAGGTCCGCGCTGCCCGTGCGCTCGCTATCCAGCCGCGTGTGCGCCGCGAGGACGCGCCCGCCGAGGCCGTCCGGCGCGCCAAGGTCGGCGCGGATCCAGTAGTACTCGTCGCGATACTCCGCGACGGCCTCCTCTTCCTGGTCGCTGTCGAAGGCGAGGATCTCGTCGTCGAACGCGAGCGCGCTCGCCGACACCGCGAGCCAGTCGTTGAACCGGCGACCCACGCGCCCGTATACGTCGTGGTACTCGGGCTCGCCGAGCGTCGAGTCGACGAGGTCGAAGAAGACGTCCATGTTGCCGCGGCGCACTGCAAACGCCCAGTCCGTCGCTCCGTCATCGGCGGCGCCGTCGAACGAGGCGCCGACGCTGAACAACGAGGCCACGGCCTCGCCCTGGTACCCGCGCCCCGTGAGCCGTGGCGCGATGTCCACGACACCGCTGCTGCGATCGCCGAATGCGACCGGGAAGCCGCCGGTGTACACGCGGATGTCGCTCACGATCGCCGGGTCGATGCTGCTGAAGATGCCGAAGAAGTCCTTCAAGTGATACGGGTTGTAGAGCCGCAGGTCGTCGTAGCGGATGAGTGTCTCCGCCTCCGTGCCGCCGCGCAGGTGGTAGCGGCTGGTGAAGTCCTGGCCTGCCACGCCCGGCAGCCGTGCGATGGCCCGAACCGGGTCCTCCCCGATATCCGGCAGCGATTCCAGTTCGGCCGAGCCCAGCACGACCGGCGGCGAGGGCTCGTCGCCGAACCGGTAATGGCTCGCGCTCACGACCACCGCCTCGATCGGGGCGGGCGCGGGGCTGCGCGGCGACCCGGCTGCGGCATGCCGCGGCGCGCGCGACTTCTCGCGCACCAGCATGAGCGAGTCGCCGGGCCCGTCGGCGACGGCGATGCCGTGGCGCGACAGGATCTCGGCCAGGAGCGCGCGCGGCTCGATCGCGCGCGGCTCCTGCTCCACCCGCATCCAGGGCTTCACGAGGTCGCTGCTGTAGAGGATCTCAACCCCGCCCGAACGCAGGCTCTCGAGCACGGCCTCGACCTGCACCCCGCGATAGTCCGCAGCCTCCGCGGCCGCCGCGAGCGGGACCAGCAGGAACGCAAGATTTCTCACGATCAGCGAGTTTCGACCGTTCGGGACCGGATCTCCATGGTATCGCCATCCAGCTCGACCCTGAGGTCGGTGGTTGCCAGCATGGCCTCGAGCGCCTCCAGCGGGGCCAGGTGCCGGATGTCGCCGTGCAGGATCACGGCCGCCGCGCGCTGCTCGACGATCGGGGATTCGTACTGGAGCCGCCGCCCGGTTTCGCGCGCGACCCACGCGATCAGCGCCGAGGCCGGCTTGCCGTCCATGTCAGGCATCGAGGCGACGGCTTCCGCCCAGTGCCAGGCCGGGTCCGTCGGCGAAATCGACGCGCGGGTGACGCTACCGAGCCCGTCGACCGTGAGCTGCTCGCCCGCCCGCCCGGCCAACGAACGGCCGCCACGGTCGAGCATCACGAGGCCCTCGCGCACGCGCAGGCGCAGGGCGGCGCCCTCGACGTGCAGTTCGAACTGCGTGCCGACGTCGCGCGCCGTGCCGGCCGGCGTCACGACCTCGATACGGGCCGCGGACGGCCGCTCGCCGCTGTCGACATAGATGGTGCCCGCCTGTACGTATAGCCGCCCGGGCGCATCGAGCATCACCTCGGTCCGCGCGGCGAGGCGCAGCGATTCGCCACCTCCGAGCGTGAGCGCCACGCGGCCTGCCGCCTGTGTCCGCACTCGCGAGCCCGCGGCCAGACGAGAGCGCGGCTCGGTCAGCGGCTGCCAGCCGTCGGCGGTTGCCAACTCCACCTCGCCCACGATGCGTGACACCTGCGCAATCTTGCCTTGCGGCACGCCGGGCGGCGCCCAGCGCACTACCAGGGCCACCGCGACGACGAGTGCTGCGGCCGCGCTGGCCCGCAGGATCCATGCGCGCCGGCGGCCCTGGATCTTGGCGCGAAAGCTCGCATGGGCGGCGGCGAAGACCTGCCCATGGGCGTCCGCCGGCGGCTCGGCGCGGCGGCCGGCGCTCCTGATCAGCATTTCGACGATGTCGGTGTCCGGTTTCATGTCTCCCTCAGATGATCCCCGCGATCGCTTCGCGGAAAGACTCCCGCGCGCGCGTCAGCAGCGACTCGGCGGCCTTTTCGCCGAGCGACAGGCGCTGCGCGATTTCGCGCACGCTCAGGCCGTCGATGTACTTCCACTCGAGGGCTTCGCCGTAGCGTCCCGGCAGCGCGTCGAGCGTGGCCTCGACGATGCGATGGACCTGTTCGCGCAGCACGCCGGTCTCCGGCTCGTCGGCCTCGGGCGCGGCGAACGACTCCAGGACCGCGCGCGCGTCCGGGAGGTCTTCCAGCAGCACCACGCGGCTGCCGCTTCGGCTGTTGCGCCGGTAGTGGTCCGCGACCACGTTGCGGCAGATCTGGCAGAACCACGTGTAGAGCGTCGCCTCGCCGCGATACGTGTCGAGCCGCTCGATCGCGCGGCAGAACGTCTGCTGCACGATGTCGCGGGCGGTGTCCGGATCTCCGGGCACCCGCGCCAGCGCAAAGCGGTACAGGCGCGGAAAGAAGCGATCGAACAGGTCGCGAAACGCGGCTTCGTCCCCGCCCAGGATGCGGCGGGCCACTGCCCGATCGAGGTGAACGAGCTCGGCCATCTACATATTAGACGTAGGTCCAGGGCCGATCCTTCGACTTGCGAAGGATTCCCGCTGGCCGCGCATCAAATGAGTGGCAAGGGCCCACCGATACCGCCCGAAGGAGCCTCCCATGACCGCATTGACACGACCGCTGATCTGGCTTGCCGGCGCGCTCGCGCCACTCGTCGCCATGACCGCCGCCGCCGACGGGTTCACGCGGCAGTTTCCCCTGCAGGCCTGCGACTTCAAGCCGAACGGCGGGAATGCCTTTTTCAGGCTGAAGCCGGGCCGCCAGCTCTACCTCAGCAACGTGCGCTGCGTCGGCGAGAACGAATGCGACGAGCTCGAGGAGGTCTGGATCACCATGCTGCCCGAGACCCGCCTCGTCGAGTTCAGCCAGGGAGGGCGTTCGTACGCGGTGCGCACGCGCGTCGTCCAGGAATTCGAGACCGCCGACGGGGAAGTCGACGAGGTCTCCTACAACTTCTTCGCAAACTGCGCCCCGATGAACGACGTGTACTACTTCGGCGAGGAGGTGTTCGACGGCGAGGGCAATCCCGCGGACGACGCCTGGCTCGCGGGCGTCGACGGCGCGCGCCCCGGCATCATCATGCCGGATCGCGCCTTCCTGCTCGGATCGAAGTACTACCAGGAACAGGCGCCGGCCGCGCAGGACCGCGCGCGCCACACCGCTCTCGGGCTCGAAATCGAGGTGCCCGCGGGAGTATTCCACAACTGCGTGGAGGTGACCGAGACGACACCGCTCGAGCCGGGCGAGGAATCGATCAAGGTCTATTGCCCGAACGTCGGCCTCGTCATCGACGAAGAACTCGAGCTGATCGCGGTGTACGAGAACGCGGAGCCTCCGGTGGCGGAGGATTGACCTGAACGGAGCCGAAGGGGACGTTCACGTTTGGTGAACGTCCCCCCTTGATTCAGCGGGTCAGTCGTCTACGCGTCGGTCTTTCCAGTTCCACCACTTCAGGAGCTCGGGCTTCGGCTCCGGCGTGCGCGCGGCATAAGCCGCGCAGCGGAACGTGTACAGGAGGCAGGGTTCCTGTTCGTGTCCGGTGATTTTCTGGAGTCGTTGGAAGAGTTGTTCTGGATTCGAGTCGGCGAGGTCTCTGATCGAGTGGATTCCCAGGTGCCTGAGATCGGCGGCAATGCCGGGGCCGATCCCGGGCAACGTGGTCAGCTCGTCGTGCATGGGCAGGGTCCTCCTACGGCGTGTCCACGCTCCCAGATTACACTCCCCGATTGGGCGGCAGGCAAGCGCAAATCAGGCCATCACGGGTTGGCAGTCGGGCGCAAACATGGCTGAATTGCACATGCGACTGATTTTCCTGCTCGCGGCCGCCGCGATCGCCGGCTGCACCGCCCCGCTTTCACCCGCCACCTCGCCTGCCCCGGCCGCCGCCCCGGCGCCCGCACCGGCTGCCGTCACATCCGGCGTCGCGGCGGCGAACCCGCACGCTGTCGATGCTGGGCTCGAGATCCTCGCCGCGGGCGGCAGCGCCGCCGACGCGGCCGTCGCGATCCAGGCAATGCTGGGGCTGGTCGAGCCGCAGAGCTCCGGCATCGGGGGCGGCGGCTTCATGCTCTTCTACGACGCGTCGACCGAGCGGATCACGGCCTTCGACGGGCGCGAGGCGGCGCCCGCCGGCGCGACGCCGGGCATGTTCCTCGACGCGGCGGGCGAGCCGCTCCCGTACCGCGACGCGGTGCTTTCGGGCCGCTCGACCGGCGTGCCCGGCGCCATCGCGATGCTGGGCAGCGTGCACGCGCGCCACGGCGCGCTACCCTGGGAGAAACTGTTCGAGCCCGCCATCCGCGCGGCGCGGGATGGCGTGCCGGTGCCGAAGCGCCTGGCGCGGTTCGTCAACAGCGATTCGGCGCAGGCAAGGGAAGCGGACGCGCACGCGATCTTTTCGCGCGCCGACGGCACGCCTCTGCAGGCCGGCGATCCGTACCGCAACCCGGCATATGCGGAAACGCTCGCGCGGATCGCGAGCCAGGGACCGCGGGCATTGCTCGAAGCGCCGCTGCGCGATGCGATCATCGCGCGCACGCATGCCGAGCCGCGTGCCGGCACTCTCGAGGCCTCCGATTTCGACGCCTACCAGCCGCGCGTCACCGATCCCGTGTGCGGGCCGTACCTCGTGTACGTGGTGTGCGTGCCGCCGCCGCCTTCGTCCGGCATCGTGCTGCTCGAGATGCTCGGCATCCTCGACCGCACGGACATCGCGACGCGCGGCCCGGCGGATTCCGAATCCTGGTACCTGTTCGCAATGGCAAGCCGGCTGATGTACGCCGACCGGGACAAATGGGTCGCGGATCCGGCGTTCGTCCCGGTGCCGATCGACGGCTTGCTGAGCGCGGATTATCTGGGGCGCAGGTCCGCGTTGATCGGCGCCACGCCGGGCCCCGCTCCTGCTGCGGGCATGCCTGCGCCGATCCAGCGCGGCGCCGACGCAACCATCGAAGCCGCCGGCACTTCCCATTTCGTGGTGGTCGATCGCGAAGGCAACCTCGTCTCGATGACGACCACGGTCGAATCGCTGTTCGGCTCGGGCCGCGCGGTCGGCGGCTTCTTCCTGAACAACCAGTTGACGGACTTTTCGTTCCGGCCGGTCGCCGACGGCGCACCGGTCGCGAACGCGGTCGCAGGCGGCAAGCGGCCCCGCTCCTCGATGGCGCCGGTCATCGTGCTCGACGCCTCGAAGCGGCCCGTCGCCGCTCTAGGCTCGCCGGGCGGCTCGTCCATCCTCGCCTACAACGCGAAGGCGCTCGTCGGCCTGCTCGCCTGGAAGCTGCCGTTGCAGCAGGCCATCGACCTGCCGAACGTGATCGCGCGCGGCGACGAATATTACGGCGAGGTCGCGAAGCTCGCGCCGGGCGTCGCCGAGGCGCTCGCTGCGCGCGGCGTCGTCGTCAAGTCCGGCCGCGGCGAGGAGTCGGGGCTGCAGGGCCTCGTCATCCATGCCGACGGCAGCGCGACCGGCGCCGCCGACCCGCGCCGCGAAGGAACCTGGAAAACATTGCCGTAGTGGCACCGGAGGGGACGCGCACCTTCATATTCGCGAAGGGGACGCGCACTTTCGCGAATATGAAGGTGCGCGTCCCCTTCGTTACGCCGGCGCCTACGTAGAAAGCAGCGCCAGCAGCTCTTCCTGCGCGGAGTAGCGCTTCCCGGCCTTCTGCTGGCGCTGGTAGCCGCCGTCCCCGTCCATGATCCAGCTCTGGCAGTTGTCCTCGAGGCAGGGCTTGAGGCCCTCCTTGATGACGCGGCGCCGGAGCCTCTCGTCCAGCACCGGGAAGGCGAGCTCGATGCGGCGAAAGAAGTTCCGGTCCATCCAGTCGGCGGAAGACAGCCACACGTCGTCGGCGCCGTCGTTCCCGAACCAGAACACGCGCGTGTGCTCGAGGAAGCGGCCGACGATCGAGCGCACGCGGATGTTCTCAGAGAGCCCCGCGACGCCGGGCTTCAGCGCACAGACGCCGCGCACGATGAGGTCCACCTTCACGCCCGCCTTCGACGCCGCGTACAGCTCGTCGATGATCCCGGGCTCGAGCAGCGCGTTCATCTTGGCGACGATGCGCGCCTGACGTCCCTCGATCGCGATGCGCGCTTCGTTCCGGATCGCCTCCACCACGCGCTTGTGCAGGGTGAACGGCGACTGCCACACGTGCTTGAGCCGGCTCGCGCGCCCGAGGCCGGTCAGCTGCTTGAACACCTCGTTCACGTCG
>DATMEC010000215.1:0-6371 GCA_035557125.1 Steroidobacteraceae bacterium | reverse complement strand
GCCGTGACCCGCCGCCTGACGCCGATGGAGTCCTTCGACATCGCGGGCCTCGCGGCCCGTCTCCTGCCCGGGCTGTCGATGGCCTGCGTATTCCGGGGTTATGTCCCGGACGCGCAAAGCGCGTTCTTCCGCACGGCGGCACTGAACCGGGGCGTGCGCATGGAGTTCTTCCAGGACCTGAACGCGGCTCTCCGTTGGCTCGGGGCCGGGAACCAGCCGCCGGGTTAGAATGGCCGCCACATGTGCGGCATTGTCGGAGCGGTCGCTGACCGGGACGTCGTCCCGATCCTGATCGAGGGCCTGAAGCGCCTCGAGTACCGCGGCTATGACTCGGCCGGCGTCGCCGTGCTTAACGGTGGCGCCACGGTCGCGCGACTGCGCGCGGTCGGCAAGGTGTCGAAGCTCTCGGACGCCCTGGCTGCGCACCCGACCTCTGGCCATCTCGGCATCGCCCACACGCGCTGGGCGACGCACGGCGTGCCGAACGAGCGCAACGCCCACCCGCACATCTCGCGCGACGGCGTCGCCATCGTCCACAACGGGATCATCGAGAATCACGAGGAGCTCCACGACGAGCTCGAGCGGGCGGGCTACCAGTTCGCCTCGGACACGGACACCGAGGTCATCGCGCACCGCATCCATTACCACCTGGGCGAGGGCGGGGACCTGTTCAAGGCGGTGCAGAAGACCGTCTCCGAATTGCGCGGTGCCTATGCACTCGCGGTGATGTGGGGCAAGGACCCGGACTGCATCGTGCTGGCGCGCGCCGGCTGCCCGCTGCTGATCGGCCTCGGCGAACAGGAGAACTTCATCGCCTCCGACATCGCGGCGCTCCTGCCGGTGACGCGAACCTTCGTCATCCTCGAGGAGGGCGACGTCGCCTGCATCCGCAGGAGGAGCGTCGAGATCGTCGACGCGAGCGGCGCCCCCGTCACGCGCGCTCCCTACGTCTCCGAGCAGTCGTCCGAGGCGGCGGAGAAGGGCACCTACGAGCATTTCATGCTGAAGGAGATCCACGAGCAGCCGCGCGCGGTCGCGCAGACGCTGCAGGAGCGCGTTGCCGGCGGGCGCCTGCTGTCGCAGGCCTTCGGACCGGCCGCCATGGAAGTCTTCAAGCGGGTCACCAGCGTGCATATCGTCGCCTGCGGCACCAGCTACCACGCCGGCATCGTCGCGCGCTATTTCATCGAGCAGCTCTGCCGCGTGCCCTGCCGTGTCGAGATCGCGAGCGAGTTCCGTTATCGCGACCCGGTGGTGCCGGCGAACTCGCTGTTCGTGTGCATATCGCAGTCGGGAGAGACCGCGGACACGCTCGCGGCGCTGCGCCTCGCGCGCAAGGCGGGCTTCCTGTCACAGCTCGCCATTTGCAACGTGCCGGAAAGCTCCCTGGTGCGCGAATCCGAGCTCGTGCTGCTGACGCGCGCGGGCCCCGAGATCGGCGTCGCTTCGACCAAGGCCTTCACCACGCAGCTCGCGGCGCTCGGCATGCTGGTGATCGCGATCGGAAAGCACCACGGCTTCACCGCCGACCGCGAGCAGGGCCTGGTGCGCCGGCTGCTCGAGCTGCCGGCGATGATCGAGCAGGCGCTGGCGCTCGATCCGGTCGTGAAGGCACTCGCAAAAAAACTTGCGCCCAAGCACCACGCCCTTTTCCTGGGCCGCGGCGCCATGTTCCCGATCGCGATGGAAGGCGCGCTGAAGCTGAAGGAGATCTCCTACATCCACGCCGAGGCCTATGCCGCCGGCGAGCTGAAGCACGGCCCGCTCGCGCTCGTCGACGCTGACATGCCCGTGATCGCGGTCGCGCCGAACAACGACCTGCTCGAGAAGGTCAAGTCGAACCTGCAGGAGGTGCGCGCGCGCGGCGGCATGCTCTACGTGTTCGCGGACCCGGAATCGGGCATCGAGCCCTCGGAGGGCGTCGAGGTGATCACGATGCCGCGGCACGTGAGCTACTTCCAGGCGCCGGCCGTCTACACCGTGCCGCTGCAGCTCCTTGCCTATCACGCCGCCGTGCTGAAGGGCACGGACGTCGACCAGCCGCGCAATCTGGCGAAGAGCGTCACCGTCGAGTGACGTTCGAAGCGGAGTTCTACCGCCGCTATTACGTCGACCCGCGCACCCGCGTCGCCTCGCGCGCGGACGCGCTGCGCCTCGGCCGCTTCGTCTGTGCGTACACGGAGTACCTCGGCTTCACGGTGCGGCGCGTGCTCGACGCCGGCTGCGGACTCGGTCACCTGCGGGCCGCCGTCAAGGAGCGCTTTCCGCGCGCGCGCTATGTAGGACTCGAAACGAGCGCGTACCTCTGCCGGCTCTACGGCTGGCTGCAGGAAAGCGTCGCGGACTACGCGCCGAAGCAGCCCTTCGACCTCGTCTTCTGCCACGACGTGCTGCAGTATCTCGACGACCGCGCCGCGGCGCGCGCACTCGGGAACCTCGGCCGGCTTTCGCGCGGCGCCCTGTATTTCAGCGTGCTGACGGCCGGTGACTGGCGCCGCAACGCCGACCGCGTGCTCACGGATTCCGGCGTGCACCTGCGCCCGGCGGCCTGGTACCAGGCCCGTCTTCTCAAGCACTTCCGGCACCTCGGCGGGGGCCTCCTCGTGCGTCGCGGCTTCGATCCCCTGCTGTGGGAGCTCGAGCGGCCCTGGGGACGCTCACCTTTGCCGGGACGGCAAAGGTGAACGTCCCCTCCTATTGATCTAGAATCAGCGGCTGATTTCCGGGTCCCGGAGCGGACCGACAACCTGGGAGATATCGACGATGTCGATCCTGAAGAATTCGGGCCTGCGCGCCCTCGGCACCGCCTCCGTGGCGGCCTGCGTACTCGTCGCCTGCGGCGGCTCCGGCAGCGCCAACGACGACCTTCCGTTGATTCGCGCGAACCTCTCGATCAAGGCGGTTTCGCAGGGCGGCGTGTGCGATGTCATCCCGGTCCGCGTGACGCCGAAGCAGCTGAAGGGCCAGGCCAACAAGTACGCGAACAACAAGATGATGGTCAGGGACGTCCCCACGACCGGCCCGACCGACGAGAACGGTGCGCCGATGTGCAACGGCTCCACGGAGACGCTGCCGCTCGCGCCGGGTGACTGGGAATTCAGCGCGCCGCTCGCCTCCGGCACGACGACCTGCGTGCGCGACATCCAGGCGACGGGCGATCGCGAGATCAGCTTCGTCGACGGCGTCATGGGCTGCGGCGGTCCGGAGTCGGCGCTGCTGCCGCCCGTTGATCCGCTCGCGCCGCCGGTCGAAGGCGAAGTGCCGGCCGACGGGACGGAGCCGGCCCCGCCCACGGGCTGAGACCGGCAGTCGATCCGACAGGGGCCGGCACGGTTGCCCGTGCCGGCCTTTTTATCCATGCGAAACCCGATCCCGTACTACGCGCCACTCATGCTGGGCCTCTACGGGCGCATCGCGCCGAAGCAGGCGGCGCGCCTGCTCGCCGACCTGATCTCGCGGCCGGGCGGGCAGAACCCGACCCAGGCCTGGGAGCTGGCGGGCGGCACCGACGGGAAAGCCATCGAGCTTCGCACCGGCCTGCACGCCCGGAGTTGGGGCGAGTCGGGCCCGCTCGTGCTCGCACTGCACGGCTGGCGGGGCCGCAGCACGCAGTTCCGCCCGCTCGCGGCGTTGCTCCTCGAACGCGGCATGCGCACGGTGGCGCTCGAGCTGCCGGGCCACGGCATATCGACCGGTGACAGCGCGACGCCGCGCCTCATCGGCGAGCTGCTGATCGAGATCGAGAAGATCACCGGTCCGGTGCACGCGGCAATCGGGCATTCATTCGGCGGCGCGGCACTCGGGGCCGGCCTCGTCTACGGTTTCCGCCCTGCACGCATCGTAATCGTCTCGAGCCCGACGCGCGTGAGCCGCATCCCCGTCTGGCTCGCGAAGGCGGCGGGCCTGCCGCCGAAGGCGATGGCGGAGTTCCAGCAGATCCTGGACCGCGACGCCGGCCGCCCTTACCGCGACCTCGACCTCGTCGCCGCCGCACCGAAATCCGGCGTACCGGGACTGCTGATACACGACCTGGAGGACGCGGTGATTCCGTACTCCGAGGCCGAGGCCCTCAAGAACGCCTGGCCGGGACTCAGGTTCATGACGACGAAGGGCAAGGGCCACCGCGACATCCTCTCGGCGCCCGAGGTCCTTCGCACCATCGTTCAGTTCGTCGATCCGGCGGCCGTCATCGACGAATCCGGCGCGACGGTGATGCGCAGCCGCCCGTAGGGCGAAGCCGGAAGTGCCGCTTCCCCGCGCTGTTCCATGAACGCGAGCGCGGAGAGCGAGAGCATGTCGCCCTCCCGGTCCGCCGACGGCGGCTTGCCGAGCAGGGCGGCCGGCGTGAACACGACGAGGTACTTGCCTTTCTGTTCCGCGGGGTCAATGCCGATCGACACCGCGAGCCCCGGCTCGCCGTCCGGCGTCGCGAGTGCGGGCTCGAGGCGCAGGCTGTCCGGCCCCGTCATGTGCACGACGATGAAAGTGTCGTCGAGCAGCGCGATGACGGGATAGAACACGCCATCCTCCGCGCCATGCTTGCCGTCGAAGACGCTCTTCACGCGGATGCGGTAGCGAGTCGTCTGGTCCGGCAGCTCGAACGCGACGAAGGGCGAGAGCCCGCTCTGGAAATCGAACACGGGTGACTCGTCGCCCACGACCGCCTGCGCGTGGCCCTGGCGCGGCAGCGTGCCGTAGCTGAACCCGGACGGGTCGTCGCAGCAGGGCGTCGCCTTGGCGTAGGTCGCGAGACGGGCCTCGGTGGTCGCCGGGTAGGATGCCGACGGCTGCGTCGCGCAGGCCGCGAACGCCGACGCCGCGACCGCCCCGAGGACCGTCATTGAACTTCGCATCGAGGCCTGAGGCTAGCATGAATGCCGTCTCGGTCGCCGTGATCGGCGCCGGGCTTGCCGGGCTCGCCTGCGCGCGGCGGCTCGCCGAGTCGGGCGTGCATGCGCACGTGTTCGAGGCGCAGCGCGCGCCGGGCGGGCGCCTCGCGACGCGGCGATTCGCGCTGGCGAGCTTCGACCACGGCGCGCAATACCTGACCGCGACGGACGCTGTCTTCAACCGGGTCCTGCAGGCTGCGGCCGCGGCCGGCGCTGCGCATCGGTGGCAACCGGACTGGCCCGGCCGCGGGCATTCGGGCGACCTGTGGGTCGGGGCGCCTGCGATGAACGCACTGCCGAGGTTCATCGCCGAGGATCTCGACGTCGAGTACGGCGCGCGGATCATGCGCCTCGAGCGCAGTCGCCGCGGTTGGGCACTGCTCGATGACCGCGGCCTCGCGCACGCGCATTTCGGCGCCGTCGCCCTCGCGATTCCGGCGCCGGCCGCCGCTGTCCTCGCGGGTTCCCACACGGCTGCGGCCGCGCGTGCACGTGCCGTGCCGATGGCGCCGTGCTGGACGGCGCTCGTGGCGTTCGACGCTCCGCTCCAGGGGGTACCGGATGCAGGCGTGACGGGCGACGGGATCCTCGCCTGGTACGCGCGAAACTCGAGCAAAGCCGGCCGCGAGCCCCACGAGTCGTTCGTGCTGCAGGCGACGGCCGACTGGTCGCGCGTCGAGTTTGAGGCGCCGGCGCACGCGGTCCAGCGCGCGCTCCTCGACCGCTTCTCCGAACACGTCGGCCGGGCCCTGCCGCGAGCGCTCGTCGCCGATTCCCACCGCTGGCGACACGCGCGCGTCGAGATCCCGCTCGCCGAGGATTGCCTCTTCGACCCGGACTCCGGCCTCGGCTTTTGCGGCGACTGGTGCCTGGACGCGAGGGCGGAAGCGGCATGGCTGTCGGGCCGCGCGCTCGGTGCCCTGCTGGCGACGGCACGGGATCCGACTGCCTCCGGTAAGATACGCGGCAGTCGATGAAACGCTTTAAAAACGCATTGATCCTGGCCGTCCTGCCGGCGCTCATCGCTGCCTGCGCGGGCAACGCGCCGGCCAGGCCGGAGCCCGAGAGCATGCCGAAGTCCGCGCCGGTGCCGCCGATCGCATCCGTCCGGCCCCACGTCCTGGAATCGCCGCACGGCTCGCGCACCGACGAGTACTACTGGCTGCGCGACGACACGCGTGCCGATCCGGACGTGATCGGCTACCTCGAGGCCGAGAACGCCTACAAGGCGGCGATGACCGCGCACACCGAGGCGCTCGAGGAGAAGGTCTACGGCGAGATCGTCGGGCGCATCAAGCAGGACGACTCGACCGTGCCGTACCGGCTGCGCGGCCACTGGTATTACACCCGCTACGAGACCGGCCAGGAATATCCGGTGTACGCGCGCAAGGCCGGCGCGCTGGATGCGCCCGAGCAGGTCATGCTCGACGTCAACCGGATGGCGGAGGGCCACGGGTTCTTCCAGGTGGGGTCGAGCGCGAT
>DATMEC010000214.1:0-6643 GCA_035557125.1 Steroidobacteraceae bacterium | reverse complement strand
GTCGCATACGCGTTTGCGACGGCCTGTGGCATTCAGCTCTCGTTCGCCAACATCGGATGGATGCACGCCGTCGTCGCGGTGCTCGTGCTGCTGCCGATCTCGTTCGCGGGACTCGGCGTTCGTGAAGGCACGCTGGTTCTCTTGGGCGCGCGCTACGGGGTTGCCGCTCCCCTCGCCCTGTCCTGGTCCCTGCTGCTGTTTGCCGGGATGCTGTTCGTGGCCGCGATCGGCGCTTGCATCGAGGCGTGGAGCTTCCTGCGTGGGCGCGGCCGGTGATGTCCCCGGAGCACCCCGTTACCCTGTGCATCGTCAACTACGAGGGTGCCGAGTACCTGCCGCGCGCACTCGACGCGGCGCGCCGCTGCGCCACTCTGTTCGCCGAGATACTCGTCGTCGACAACGGCTCCACCGATGGCGGAATCGCCTGGCTGCGCAGCGAATGTCCCGAAGCCCGGATCATCGAGCTCGCGGGCAACCAGGGGCCGGCGGCCGCGCGAAACGCAGGCTTTGCGGCAGCGAGGCACGATCTGATCCTCTTCCAGGACAACGACGTGCAGCTCGAGGCAACGACCGCCAGGACGCTGCTCGAAGCGCTGCTGGCGTCGTCGCGCGCGCTGCTGGTCGCGCCGCGTGTCCTGTATGCTGCCGACCCGGCGATCGTGCAATACGACAGCGCGGACTGTCATTTCCTGGGGCTGATGGCAACGCGTAACGCGGATCGTGAGTGGCGAGGCCTCGATGCGGGCATTGCACGCACCACGTCAGTCGTGACGGCGTGCTTCCTGATCGATCGCTCGCGCTGGCACGGCGGCGTGCCGTTCGACGAGTGGTTCCGGTTCAATCTCGAGGATCACGACTTTGGCGTGCGGGCGAGCGTTCTCGGCCACGACTTGCTGGTAGCGCCGGCCGCGACCGTGCTGCACGGTGCGGGTACTGCCGGGTTGTCGTATCGTCCGGGCGCGACCGTACCGGTTGAGCGCGTGTTCTACCTGATCCGCAATCGCTGGTCCGTCATGACAAAGGCATTTGCGCTGCGCTCGCTGCTCGTCCTCTCC
This sequence comes from Steroidobacteraceae bacterium, assembly GCA_035557125.1. Classification (GTDB taxonomy): domain Bacteria; phylum Pseudomonadota; class Gammaproteobacteria; order Steroidobacterales; family Steroidobacteraceae; genus SCUD01. The sequence continues at coordinate 5,588 of DATMEC010000214.1, read as the reverse complement.
CCCGCGCTTCTCTGCTACGAGCTGCTGCAGCTCGTCGGCGCGGCCAGCAACGGCTGGCTCCGTCAATGGGGCGCCGCGCTGCGCTCGTGGTGGCGCGAGCTGCCGCGCTTGCGCCGGGACCGCTCGGCGTTGCAGCGTGCCCGCGTCGCGGGTGACGCGCTGGTGCTGCGGGGAGGCCCGTTCCCGCTGACCGTCGCCGTCACCAACCGGCCGTTCGCGCGCCTCGCAATCGGCGGGCTGCAGGCAGTCTGCAACGCCTACTGGCGCGTTGCGCGCCCCTTCATCTAGCGCATGCGGATCGCGATGGTCGCCGCCTGTCCGTTCCCCTGGCCGCGCGGAACGCCGATACGGATTCATCGGATGGCGGAGGCTCTCGGACGTCGCGGGCACGATGTCCATGTGGTGACCTACCATCTTGCGGATCGGACGCCGACGCCGTGCATGACGGTGCATCGGATCGCGGGTCCGCGTTGGTACACCCACACGGCGCCGGGACCTACGCTCGCAAAACTGGCGCTGCTCGATCCGCTGCTGGCCTTCAAGCTTCGAGGACTGCTGCGCACGACGGCGTTCGACGTCATCCACGCCCATCACTACGAGGGCCTGCTGGCGGCACTCTGTGCACGCGTGCGGCGCATTCCACCCGTCGTCTTCGACTCCCATACGTTGCTCGAAACCGAGCTGCCGCACTATGGCCATGGACTCGAGGCGAAGCTACACAAGCACGCGGGACGTGCGTTGGATCGCCATCTGCCGAGACGCGCGCAGCACGTGGTCGCGGTCTCCGACGACATGCGGGCGCACTACGAGGCGGCGGGCCTGTCATCCTCAGGGATCTCGGTCATCGGCAACGGGGTCGAGGTGGAGCATTTTCGCTCGAATGGCCAAGACCTCGACGACGGCCACGTTCTGACCTTTGCAGGCAACCTGGCTCGCTACCAACGCGTCGACCTGCTGCTCGAGGCGTTCGCCCAGCTACGCCTCCAGGACGGGCGCGCCCGCCTGCGAATCCTCACGGCCGACGACTTCGAGCCGTTTGCGGCGCTATGTGAGCAACTCGGCATCGGCCATTGTGTCGAAGTGCGCGAGGTCGACTATCAGGCACTGCCCGACGAGCTCAGGCGCGCGACCGTGCTCGCGAATCCCCGAATCGACTGCAGCGGCATTCCCCAAAAGCTCTTGAACTACATGGCGAGCGGCACGCCTGTCGTGTCCTTTGCGGGCTCCGCCAAGCTTCTCGAACATGAGCGCTCGGGACTCGTCGTTCCCGACGCCGATGTCACGGCCTTCGCGGCGGCGGTCCTGCGGCTGATGGCCGACACGGACTTGCGCCGGCGCCTCGGGACCAGCGCCCAGGAAATCGTCGCTCACGAATACAGCTGGGACCAGGTGGCCCGCCGCGTCGAGCTCGTCTACGCACGCGTCGCGAAGCCGACATGAGCGGCCAAGGCCCGCGTGTCGCACTGATCGGCATCGACGCAGCCGAATCCACCCTGGTGCAGTCGATGATCGCGCGCGGCAAGTTGCCCACCCTTGCGGCACTGCATCGCCAGGGAAGCTCCGGCGTACTGGCTTCGCCGGCGGACCTGTATTCGGGTGCTGTCTGGCCGACCTTCTATAGCGGCCGGCGTCCAGCCTGGCACGGCATCTATCACAACAAGCTCTGGCAGCCCCGGCGAATGTGCTGCGTCGTGCCCGATGCGCGAGCATTCAGCGCGCGGCCGTTCTGGGAAGCGTTCGGCACACATGGCATTCGCAGTTGCGTCGTCGATGTGCCGCTCGTCCTGGGCGGGCCGCGAGACGTGGTCGGAACGTACCTCGGCGGCTGGGGCACGCACGACGCCGAAGCGGTCCACTCGTGGCCGGCCCCACTCGCCCGCCAGGTACGCCGCGAGTTCGGCAAGCCGGCGATGCCGCGCGAAGCGTTCGGAGCGCAGAGTGTCGAGTCGCTCGAGCGAGCCTGGGCCGATCTGCGACGCGCCACCGAGCAGATGGAGCGCATCGGTGTTTCGCTGCTGCATCGCGACGACTGGCGGTTCTTCTGCCTCACGTTCGGCGCTGCGCACCGTGCCGGCCACTACCTCTGGGATGCCGGCGAGGCGCGCGACCTGCACGAAGCGGACACCAAACGGCTGCAACGACTCGAGTCGGCCCTCGAGGACGTCTATGCGACCATCGATCACGCGCTCGGGGCGATGCTTGCGCATTGCAAGGGCGCGCGGGTCGTCGTCTTCGCGCTGCACGGCATGGGTCCCAACACGGGGTGGAGCGAAATGGTGCCCGCGATGCTCGATGCGCGGCGCGCAGCTTTGTCGCAGCAGCCCGCGCGCAAGGGCGCGTTGTACCGGGCTCGGCAGGCGCTCGTGACGCGCATGCGCCCCGTGCTGCAGCACATGCCGCCGTCGCTCGCGGCACAGTTGGTGCCGCTCTGGTCATCGCGGATGTGCGACTGGCCGACGACGCCGTACTTTCCGCTGCCCATGGACCTGACCGGCCTGTTGCGGATTAACCTGCGCGGGCGTGAGCGCGAGGGCATCGTCGCGCCCGGCGCCGAATACGCGACGCTCTGCGCGGAGCTTGAGTCGTTTTTCAAGTCGTTGCGCGATGACAAGTCCGGCGCGCCCGTAGTCGCCGAGGTCGTCCGCGCGTATGCGGACTCTTCGCTGAACGCCACGCACCGTGACGGACAGCCCGATCTCATCCTTAAATGGCGCGAGACCCGCACGCGCGACGTATCGCGCCTCGTATCGCCCGAACTCCCGGCCTTCGAGTGCGACGTACCGCGGTACCTGGCGTCGGGGCGCTCCGGCAACCACCTGCCATTCGGCTGGTTCGTGGCGTCCGGTCCCGGTATTGCGGCCGGTCGCCAGCTTGGGACCCACGATATCGTCGACCTTGCGCCGACCGTGCGGCAGGGTCTCGGTCTTGAGCCGGAGCCGCGATTCCACGGGCGGCCACTGCCGCTGGTTTCCTGATGTTGGCCGACGCCGCCCGCGATCCGCCGCGCACGACCATCCGCTGCGACGTCTGTATCGTCGGCGCCGGCCCTGCGGGAATCACGCTCGCGCGCGAGCTCGACGACGGGCAGCGTGAGATCTGCCTGCTCGAATGTGGCGGAGATTCACTCGAGGCGGCAACGCAAGCCCTGTTGACAGCGGCGCAGGGCAGCAACGATTACCCGCCGCTGCAAGCGACGCGCGTCGGCGCTCTCGGCGGCTCGACGCATGTCTGGGCCGGCTGGTGCCGTCCGCTCGACGCCATCGATTTCGAACGCCGGCCCGGAATGCCGTCGAGCGGCTGGCCAGTCTCGAGAGTCGAACTGGATCCATTTTATGTGCAGGCCCACGCGGCGCTCCGGCTCGGGCCGTTCGAATACGATCCCATCGCGTGGGAGCGTTCGTCCGGCTGCCGCGCGCTGCCGCTGGCCAACAACGACATGCGGCCAATCCTGTTTCGAAAGTCGGACGTGAACTTCGGGCGCGAGCATGTCGCGGCGTTGCGCCGCTCGCAGCGGATTACCGCGTGGCTCCATTCGACGGCGTTGCGTGTCCGGTATTCCCCGGACGGGCAACGCGTGCAGTCGATCGAAGTCGGGGTGACCGGGCGACGAAGCACGTTCGAGGTTGCGCCCCGAATCGCCGTCCTTGCGTCGGGTGGCATCGAGAACGCGCGACTGCTGCTGCTGTCGGACACTGCGGACCAACGCGGCCCGGTCAATGCACACGGAGTCGTCGGGCGTTACTTCACCGAGCATTGCTATGTCGAAGGCGGCAGTTTCGAGCCACGCGAGGGATCGTCGCCCGCATTCTGTTTCCCGCACACCGCGCCCGATGGTGTCCACGTGGCACGCGGAGCCTACGCTCCGACGCCGGAGGCGATGCACCGGCATGCATTGCTCAATTCCGGAATGTCCTTCAGGCCTGCCTACGAGTCCGATCCCGCGTTTGGCCACAGCTCGGTGCGCTCCCTTCTCAAGGTCTGGGACATGTGTCGTCGCCGCGCCGTGCCCTACCGGATCGCACACGAACTCGCCCACGCGGCCGGGGCCCCACACATGGCATTCCGCGCGTTATGGAGCCGGCTGCGTGGGCGATACGGCGGGCACAACGAGTGGCGCCTGCGATCCCTCGTCGAATGTTCCGCCGACCCGGAAAACCGTGTCGAGCTCGGCGACGACAAGGATGCGTTCGGGCGTCCGCTGGCGCGGATTCGCTGGCGTCTCCGCGACCTCGAGTTGCGCAGCACCCGGGAGGCGCACGCGCTTTTCGCGGCGGCCGCCCAACGAGCAGGCCTCGGACGCGTTACCGTAGCGGATGACGATTGGGGCGCCCGCATGGAACCGGCCCTGCACCACCTCGGCACGACACGCATGCATGACGATCCCGCACGGGGCGTCGTCGATCGTGATGCCCGAGTCCACGGCATCGACAATCTCTACGTGGCCGGCGGCTCGGTCTTTACGACGGGCGGGTTCGCCAATCCGACGCTCACGATCCTGGCGCTTGCGTTCCGGCTCGCCAGGCACTTGAAGCTGCAATGAAACCCATTTTCATTGGAGGGTGTCCCCGCAGCGGAACGACGCTATTGGGGACGGTTCTCGGCGCACATCCGCTGTGCTGTCCGGTTCCAGAGGCGCAATTCAAGGTTGAACTGCTCCGCGGGCTGCCGGCGGATCCCGAACCGGCGCAGGCCTTGCGAACACTGCAGGCGGCAATGCAGTCACCGCGCTTCCAGGGCTGGAAGCCCGCGGCGGAGTGCCTACGCCAGGACGGCATCGGCGAAGTGGGCTCCTATCCCGAGCTCGTCGGCCGGCTCATGGCAGCGTACGTCGGGCTTGCAGGCAAGCGTGAGGCGACCCACTGGATAGACGGCACGCCCAGCAACAAGAATTTCCTGCCAACGCTACTTCGGCTTTTCCCGGACGCCCGTGCGATCCACATCGTCCGGGATGGGCGCGCCGTGGCCAACTCGGTCATGAGAAGGGACTGGGGGCCGAACACCGTCATCACTGCCGCCTGGTGGTGGCTGGGACATCTCTCCCATGGGCTGGCGGCCGAGCTGAGCCTGCCGTCCGATCGAATCAAGCGGATTCAGTACGAAGCCCTGGTCCGTCGTCCGAAGGACACGCTGGTCGGTCTGTGCAAGTGGCTCGGCCTCGAGTACTCGGAACGCATGCTCGACAGTCGGTTCTACACGGTCGACTCCAACTCGGCCGCCTTCAATCCACTTACCAAACAAGCCCCTCAGGATGACAGGGCCGATGCCTGGCGGAAATCGCTCTCGGCTCGCGAGATAGAGATCTTCGAGGCCGAGAGCAAGGAAATGCTGACGTATCTCGGGTACTCGATGGGCCACGGCCCCTGTGCCAGGAGCGCGACTTTCCCGGAGAAGTTGCGGATGGCCATTGCCGAGCTGTCGCTGGGTGGCGCGCGTGCAATCGCCTTCAAGGCGAGACGGACGTCGCATCATTTCCGGATCGGCAACAAGGCGTGATCGTGTACATATTCGGCCACTTGCTCGCCCTGCCTCCGCGCTGCCGTGTCGGCGAAGCGGAAATGAATGCCGTGGTAGATACGAACGTTCACCAT
>DATMEC010000213.1:0-3569 GCA_035557125.1 Steroidobacteraceae bacterium | reverse complement strand
GGGCCCGGCGCTGACGGTCGCGGTCGACGACTTCGCGGAGTCCGCGGCCTCGTCCTGGATCTCGAGCTTGCGCTCGAGCACGAGGACTTTCTGTTCCTGTTCCTCGAGGCGCTTCAGCAGCTCCTCGTTCGAGACTTCCTGCGCCTGCGCGGCGAGCGGCAACGCGATTGCCGCGATGATGGACGCGCGCAGCGTGTCGTTCTTGCCCATGTGATCAGCGGACCTCCCGTCCTGTTGCAGGGTCGGGAGCCATGCTAGGGACGGGCGGTCACTGCGTCAGTCGGGGGCCGGTGACGAATCGGTGCCATTTCCGGCCGCCGGGTCGCATCGCGGGCCTACCGGGCTACAAATCGACCTGGGTCAGCTCAATGACGTCCGTGATCGAGTTTCCATCCCAGACATAGGAATAGTGCGTCGCCTGCACGAATGGGGCGACGCAGTCTGGCCAGAACACGGCAGCGCAGTGGCCACCGCGGTGCCGAACGCTGTCGTACACGACTCCGTCGGCTCCGGCTGCCCGAATCTCTTTCGCGAACCGCTGGCTCGCTGCGTAGTCATCCGGGTCATGCAGGTCCGGGAATCTTCCCCTGGCATCGAAGAGCCGCCGGCTCACGGCGGTGACGTAACGGCGCATCTGAAGCTGCAGCCGCGGCTCCTTCGTCCGCTCCAGGAATCGCTCCCGGTGAAAAACGGTTTCCCTGATCGCCGTCTCGATGCTTGCGCTGACGTAAAGGACGCCGAAGCTTCCGTCGGAGAAGCGGGAACCTTCCGGATTGAGATGCGTGAACGCCGCCATGATGGGCGTGCTGCCGGGTCCGACCACCCACCGCTCCCGCGGAATCAGCGAAAGGGCGCCCATCTCTTCGCGGATGCGCGCATTCGTCAGGCCTTCGATTGCGGCCAGGGCCTCGAAATCTTCGGGTTTCGCGATGCGGTCCCAGGGCCCGACCGGCGGAAAGCGGCTTGCGACGATCCGATGGGCGGGACGCCAGTCGATGTCCGCGGTCGGAACGGAAGCGGGGTCGGCCAAGCTACCCGCGCTGTGCGTCCAGGTACTGTCGCACGGCGTAGAGGTCGCCTACGTTTCCGCCCAGCAGTCGATCGAGCGCACTGTGGCCACCGAACACGGGAGCCGTGTTCGGACTCGAGATCCACGCGTCCGCTCGTGCCGCATCCGGAATGAGGATCTGCAAGGCCTTGTAGATTCCGAGCACGTAGCTGATGCGCTCGAGGACGTCCTTCGGCAGGCTTCCGGAGAGTTCCCGCTTCCACTTGAAGAACGTCGAGCTCGGCGGATTGCCCAGCAGCGTTCGCTGCTGCTTCACGCTCAAGCTCCAGGCCGAGGCGATGTTGAAGAATGCTCGCAAGGCGGGACCTGAAAGATCCCTTTGTGCAATCGCCGGGACTGTCTGCTGCTGGAAATGACCATTCATGTCGCACCCGTTCCGGAAGCCAATGTACTCCATGTATGCACTTATATCAACATCTAGTGCATATATGGACTAAACAATATTACTTGCCAATACAGAAGGTTGCGAAGATGGCACCCAGAATTGCGTCGCTGGAGGTCTCGCCGGTGACCTCGCCGAGCGCCTGGTGGGCCTGGCGCAGTTCCTCCGCCACCAGCTCGAACGAGGCGCGCTCCGCCAGCCGCCCCTCGGCCACCTCAAACAGGCTCTGTGCCCGCGCGAGCGCGTCGAGGTGCCGGCGCCGCGCCGACCAGGCGCCGCTTTCCGACTGGTAGCCCGCGGCGGACTTCAACTGCTCGCGAAGGAGCGGCAGGCCCGCGCCGGTCAGCGACGACACCGCGACGACCGGCCGGTCATCGAGCGCCGGGGCGAGCAGCGCCTCCGGGAGGTCGATCTTGTTCCAGACGACCAACGTTGCCGCGCCGGCGGGCAGGGTCGCCACTTCGCCCGGAGCAAAGCCACGCGTCGCATCGACCACGTACAGCACGAGGTCCGCGTTGTTCATCTCCATGCGCGCGCGCCGCAGGCCCTCGATCTCGATGACGTCGTCCGTGTCGCGCAGGCCCGCGGTATCGACGACGTGGATCGGCAGCCCATCGACGTGGATGCGCTCGCGCAGGAGGTCGCGGGTCGTACCGGGAATCTCGGTGACGATGGCGGCATCGAAGCCCGCGAGCGCGTTCAGCAAGGAAGACTTGCCAGCGTTCGGGCGGCCCGCGATGACGACGTGCAGGCCGTCGCGCAACGCCCGCCCCTGCCGCACGGTCTCCGAGATCGCGGCGAACCGCTCGCCGATGTCCGTGAGCCTCTCACGTACCTCGGGCGCTTCGAGGAACTCGGCGTCCTCGTCGGGAAAGTCGATCGCCGCCTCCACGTAGGCGCGAAGCTCCATGACCTTCGCGGCGAGCGCGTGGACTTCGCCCGAGAACACGCCGGAGAGGGAGCGCAGCGCCGCGCGCGCGGCTTCGGCGGAGCCCGCCGAGATCAGGTCCGCGATCGCCTCCGCCTGCACGAGGTCGAGCTTGCCGTTGTGAAAGGCGCGCTCGGAAAACTCGCCCGGCCGCGCGAGCCGCGCGCCGAGCTCGACAGCGCGCGCGACGAGCAGGTCCATGACCACCGGCCCGCCGTGTCCGTGCAGTTCCAGCACGTCCTCGCCGGTGAACGAATCCGGCGCCGGGAAGTAGAGCGCGAGCCCGACGTCGATGGTGTGCCCGCCGGAGTCCGCGAAGACCGAAACGGTCGCGTGGCGTGGCACGGGCAGGCGGCCCAGCACGGCCGTCGCGACACGGCGCGTGCCCGGCCCCGAGATGCGCACGATGCCGATGCCGCCGCGGCCCGGGGGCGTCGCCGGCGCGACGATCGTCTCGGGCGCGCTCATTGGCCCCGGTCCGCCAGCGCGGCGAGACCGACGAGGCCGGGCTGCGGATGCGTCACGAGAAACGTCGGGATACTGGCAAGCCAGCGTGTATACGGCGCCTTGTCCTCGAAGCCGCGACGGAATTCCGCGACGTCGAAATGCGCCGCCCAGCGCGGCAGGATCCCGCCGGCGAGGAACACGCCGCCGCGCGCGCCGGCCACCAGGGCAAGATTGCCGGCCACCCGGCCGAGCCAGCGCGTAAAGAGCGCGTGCGCGCGCGCCGCCTCGGGATCTCCACGCCAGGCAGCCGCGTCGATCTCGGCAGCGCCGAGCATGGCGCCGCCGGCGATCGCCGCGTAGAGCCGTTCGAGCCCGGGCCCGCACAGCACCGTCTCCGCCGAGACGCGGCCATGTGCGCGGCGCAGCCGCTGCCAGATCTCGAGCTCTTCGTCATCCACCGGTGCAAGATCCACGTGCCCGCCTTCGCCCGAAATCGCGGCCCAGCCGCCGGCTGCCGGCGTCCCGATCGCGACGCCGAGCCCGGTGCCAGGACCAAGTACGGCGACCGGCATGCCCGCCACGCGCGCGCCGCCGCCGCCCACGGCTACGAGCGATTGCACGGTCAGGTGCGGGATCGATTCCGCGACCGCGCCGAAGTCGTTCACCACCACGGCACGCTCGACGCCTGCCGCGTCCGCGAGCGCAGCGGGCTCGAGCAGCACGTCGGTGTTCGTGAGCCGGAT
>DATMEC010000212.1:0-3300 GCA_035557125.1 Steroidobacteraceae bacterium | reverse complement strand
GCAGGCTGTCTGAAGGCCGTTTTCATAAGTCGCGTGGTGCACGACCACCCGGGTTCCCGCCACGGCGCGCGCGGCGCATGCAGCCGACTCGAGCGCCGTGGCCGAGATGTCGACGAGGTCGACCCGCTGCGGCGGGAGGCCGCCGGGCCGTCCCGACAGCAGCGCTGCGAGCTTGCGGCCATCGCCGGCACCGAGCTCGATGATCCGGTCGAGCGGAGAGAGGGCCGCCCAGATCCGCGGCGCGAACCTCACCAGGAGGCGCATCTCGGCGCGCGTGACGCGGTACCAGGGCAGCTCGCAGATCGCGTCGAACAGCGACGAGCCGAGCGCGTCGTACAGGTAACGGGAGGGAATCTTCAGCGGACGCTGTGCGAGGTGCTGGCGGACATCCGCGGCGAGCTCCGCGACGAAATCGGCCTCGCGGTCGGCGGCGGCGTCGGTCGCGGTCGTCGAGGCGGTCACGCGCTCACCGTCGCCCGCGCGCAGCGGAACGTCGCATAGACGTACGGGTACCGCGGGCGATACCAGTTGCGGAAAGAGGGCCGCAGCAGCTCGCGAGCCGTGGCCGGCGATGCGCCCTTCATCACCATGTGTTCGCCGTCGAAGAAATCGGCCGAGTATTCCGGGTAGGAGGGCAGCGGCCTGAATCCCGGGAACGGCCCGAACACGGTCGAAGTCCATTCCCATCCGTTCCCGACGAGGTCGTCGACGCCCCAGCTGCTCCGGCCCGCGGGATGGCTGCCCGCCGGCTCCGGGTCCCATCTGCCGAAATCGAAGACGCCGCGGCCAGCGTCCGGCGGCTCGTTGCCCCACGGGTAGTGCCGATAGCCGCCCGAATCCGACGCGTAGGCGGCGCGCTGGAACTCCGCTTCCGAAGGAAGCCTTGCACCGCGCCAGCTCGCATAGGCGTTCGCCTCCGCGAAGCTGACGTAAGCAGGCCAGGACTTCGGCAGCGGCAACATTTCGAACATGCCGCGCCACTGCCAGTCGCCGCCCCGCCGCGTCCAGAACGCCGGGTGCCGCACGCCTTCCCGCTGCACCCAGGCCCAGTCGTCCTGGCGCCACCAGCGTGGGTCGCGGTAGCCGCCGGCCTCGACGAACTCGAGATAGGACGCGTTCGTCGTGTCGTGCCGCTCGATGGCGAACGGCGCAACGTCGACCTCGAAGGTGGGCCGCTCGTTGTCCCAGGAAAATGGCGCGTCACTCGCCGCGATGCCGAGGGCGGCGCGGCCCGGCGGAATCGCGATCCACCGCTGGGACGGCGGAATCCCTCGCGTGACCGGCGCATAGCCGGCTGGCGCCTGCTTCTGCTGCAGCGGCAACCGATGGCACATGTACCTCAGCGTTTCCTGGTGCATGACTTCGTGCTCCAGGATCGTGAACACGGCCTCGGCGCGATCGAGCATCGGATGCCCCGGCCGCTCGAGATCGGCGCTTTCCAGGGCGGCGATGACGCGACGGTCAGCCTCGTCGGCGAACCGCCTGACCACTTCGCGATCCGGCCAGGATTCCCGGTCTTCGCGGCGTGCCTGTGACTCGTGCGGATCGATGCCGCGCGCAAACAGCACCTCCAGTCGCGTGTCGATGCTCGCCTCGCCGAGCGCGCGCCGCACGAGCGTGTTGAAGCTGAAAGCAGGCAAGTGCCCCTCGTAGAAGACGAGGGGATGGCGCAGGGGAATCGGCCGCGAGTAATAGGCGTCCTCGTCGAGCAAATCGAAAAGCGCTCGAGTGCGCGCGCGATTGCGGAGGTAATCGCGGATGATCGCGTCGCGGTCGACGCCTGGCCGGGCCATGGTGCCGGTCGCTGCGCCCGTTTTGCGTGCGGTGCCGCGGTATACAGTCGATTGCATCGGAGTCCATCCAGCCCTTTGCCTGACGCTCCGCGACGGCGGGCCTCACGGCAAGACGCGCACGTCCCTGACCGCCGTCAGCGTGCTCCGACAGACGCCCGACACGACGAAACTAGCGTCGTGGCGGCCATCTTCATGGTGGCGATCAAGCGATGTTGAACCGTATGTCGCGCCAGTCGTGGAACAGGTGCTGGAAGAAGTCGCTGACGCCGGGCACGTAGTTCGCCGCGGCCCACCAGGCGAGGATCACGAGCGCCAGCCACAGCACGCCGTCCCAGAACACGAACCAGCCGCGTCGCGGACCCAGTGCCTCGTACGAGGCGTGGCGCACGGCACGCAATGGCACGGTGACCATCGCGTAGACGGCAATCAGCGCGAGGATCGCGGCCCACGTGGGGACGCCGACGGGCAGGCTCCAGTCGAGGATTCCGCCAGTCACGAGAAGCGAGACCGCCGCAAGGACGCAAGCCACGGTCAGCACGGCGGAAATCACGCCGATCAACGGCAATACGATGCCAGCCGCAACCTGGGCGCCGTACCCGGGTTGCGGCCGTTCAAAAGGGCGGGAGTGCGGTCCCTCGTAGTCGCGTTGCTCCCTTGCACGCCAGAACGCGCGCTCCTTGTTGTGTCGCCGTTTTTCGCGCCAGCGCTGGGTGCTGTCCTTCAGGCCGGCGTAGTGACGCTTGGCCTCGTCGACGAGTTCCTGTGCGTTGAAGGGCAACCCGCGCGCCGCCGCGCGTTCCTCGGCGGTCTTCGCAGTCGGGACGACGAACATGAGCACGAGATAGGCGATGGCGATGAGGCCGCCGCTCAGGAACAGCAGCACCACGAAGACCAGGCGCACGATCGTCGGGTCGATGCCGAAGTAGGCGGCGAGGCCATTGCAGACGCCCGCGACCATCTCGCCTTCCCTGACCAGGTAGAGGCGTTTTGGACCCGACGTCTCGCGCGGCGCGGTGGCTGCGCCCGGTCCGGTCGCGGAGCCCATGTTCACGCCGGAGGAGGACACCTCCGCGCCGGTCTCGACCGGGCCCATTTCCTCGAGGATCCGTTTCATCTCCGCCTCGCCCAGCACGTTCCTGCCCGCATGAAGGCAGCGCGAGCCCTTGTCGCCGATCGCCTGCTCGAGATCGGCCATGATCTCCCTGCAATCCGGGTCGTCGGACAAGAGGCGCGCAGCCTCGTCGAGGTAAGCGCGCAGCAGCTCGTAGGCCTGTTCCTCGACCTGGAAGGCCCTGCCGTTGAGATTGACGGTGGTGACTTTGTTCATGGGATTTACCGTTCCAATTCCTGGACCGTGCGGTTGATGTCGCGCCAGTAGTCGTTGAGCTCGGTGAGCTGGGCGCGCCCCTTGGCGGTGAGGCGGTAGTACTTTCGTGGCGGGCCCGCCTCGGATTCCTGCCATTCGTAGTCGACCAGGCTTTCGCGCCGCATCCTGCTGAGAAGCGGA
>DATMEC010000211.1:0-5745 GCA_035557125.1 Steroidobacteraceae bacterium | reverse complement strand
AGTCACCCGGCGCTCGACCCCGCGGCCTGCGGCGTCGGAATCTTCGGTCGAGAAGTGGCCCGCGATCGTGTGCTCGCGGCCGGTGACCGTGTAGAGGTGCTGCGCCCGCTGGCGGAAGATCCCCGCGAGCGCCGGCGGCGGCTGGCGCGTCAGGGCCGCTCGATGAGCGGGCGGTCAGCTGGCGGCGGCTGACGCCGGCCGCGGCAGCGGGATCGGCTCCTCGATGCGGGCGACGGTGTCGCCGTCGAACCAGACCACCAGGTGCCGGCGCGTGATGTCGCGCGAATACCCGCGCCGCAGGCTGTACACGTAGTCCCAGCGGTCGGCGTCGAAACTGTCGATCACCATCGGCGTGCCGAGCAGGAAACGCACCTGGCTGCGCGTCATGCCGACTTCGAGCTGCTCCACCTGCTCGAGGTCGAGCAAGTTGCCCTGCTGGATGTCCATTCGATAGACGCAGCCCGCGAGGAGCAGCGCGAGGAGGAGGGCGCCGCACGGGGCGGCCGGTCGCAGTTCGGGTCGCATCAGCGGAGGTCCTGGAGGATAATGGCGCGCATCATAGCGGAATCGCCGCGGCTCGCGGCGGGAGCCTCACGGTGGAAACCAGCGACCTGCGCAAGGCCGGGCTCAAGGTCACGCTGCCACGCGTGAAGATCCTTGAGATCCTGGCCGGAAACCACGGACGCCATCTTTCGGCGGAAGACATCTACCGCGCGCTGATCGAACAGAGCGAGGACATCGGCCTCGCCACCGTGTATCGGGTGCTCACGCAGTTCGAGGCGGCCCAGCTCGTCAAGCGCCATCACTTCGAGGGTGGCACCGCGGTCTTCGAGCTGAACGAGGGCGCGCATCACGACCATATCATCTGCATGGACTGCGGCCGGGTCGAGGAGTTCATGGACTGCGGCATCGAGCGGCGGCAGGACGACGTGGCGAACCGGCTCGGATTCACGATCGAGGAGCACAACCTGATCCTCTACGGCCGCTGCCGGCGCGAGAACTGCCCGCACCGCCGGAAGCGGAGCTGAGCGCGGCCCGCCTCAGCCGCCCGCGACCGCGGCCTTCAGCATTTCCCGGGCGTGCTCGCGCGCCTTGCGCGTGACTGCGACGCCGCCCAGCATGCGCGCGAGCTCTTCCACCCGTTCGTCGGCGCCGAGCGCGGCGATCGTGGTGCGGCTCGTCCGCCCGTCCGTGAGCTTGCTGACCCGGTACTGGTGGTGGGCCTGGCTCGCCACCTGCGCGAGGTGCGTGACGCAGAGAACCTGGCCGCGCTCGCCGAGCTCGCGCAGCCTCCGGCCCACGATCTCGGCCACGCCGCCGCCGATTCCGGCATCCACCTCGTCGAAGATCAGGCAGGTCCGCGACGCACGGCGAGCAGCGGCCACCTGCACCGCGAGGCTGATGCGCGAGAGTTCGCCGCCGGACGCGACCTTCGAGACCGGCTTGACCGGCTCGCCCGGGTTCGCGCTCACCCGGAACTCGATGCGGTCCGTACCGGCTGCCTGCGGCTCCGACTCGGCGCCGGACTCGACCGCAATCTCGAACCGGCCGCCGGGCATGCCGAGCTGGCGCATCAGGCCCGTGACGGCATTCGCGAGCTTGCGCGCCGCCGCCCGGCGCGCCACGCCGAGTCCGGACGCGGCCTCGGCATAGCGCCTTTGCAGCGCAAGGAGACGCTCGTCGAGTCCGCCGAGGGTGAGCTCCGACTTCTCCAGGTCCGTGAGCATCGACCGCAGCTCGTCGAGCTTGTTCGGCAGCGCGGCGCCCTCGACACGGTGCTTGCGCGCGAGGTCCTCGATTGCCGCGACGCGCCGTTCGACCTGTTCCTGGCGCGCGGGATCGGCATCGAGACTTTCGAGGTAGGCGCCGAGCCTGCTGCCGGCATCACCGAGCGCGATGAGCGACGCCTCGATTTGCGCCAGCGGCTCTTCGAGCCGCGCGTCGAGCGTCGCGGCACTGCGCAACTGGCTCGCTGCACGGGCCGCGAGCGCGTGGGCGTCGGCGCCGTCGCTCTCGAAGCAGAACGCGAGGGCTCCCTGGACCGCCTCGGCGAGCCGGCCGCGATTGGCGAGCCGGTTGCGCTCGCCGGCGAGGGCCTCGGCTTCGCCGGGATCGAGCGCGAGGGCTTCGAGCTCGCCGACCTGGTAGCGCAACAGTTCGAGCCGCGCGCCGCGGTCCTCGGCCGCCGCGGCAAGCGAGTCGCGCTCGGTGCGGTAGCGGCGCCATTCGGCGGCAAGCAGCGCAACGTCCGCCGCAAGGCTGGGCTCGATGCCGTGGGCGTCCACGATCTCGCGCTGCGCATCGCGGCTGACGAGCGACACGAATTCCTGCTGGCCATGGATGTCGATCAGGCGCTCGCCGAGCTCGCGCACGCTCTGGGCAGGAAGCGACTGGCCATTGACGTACTGGCGTGAGCGCCCGTCGCGGCCGATGACGCGCCGGAACACGAGCTCGCCGCCGTCCGGCTCGATCGACTGCTCCTCGAGCCAGCGCTGCACGCCCGGATTCGCGCCGGCCTCGAACGTCGCGGTGACCTCGGCGCGCTCGGCGCCATGGCGCAGCACATCAGCGCTGGCGCGGGCGCCGAGCGCCAGCATGACGGCGTCGACGATGATGGACTTGCCGGCTCCCGTTTCGCCGGTCAGGGCCGAGAGGCCGCCCTCGAGCTCGAACTCGGCGGCATCGATGACCGCGAGGTCGCGGATTTGCAGGTGCACCAGCACTACAAATCCTCGCGGCCGCTGCGGCCCCAGTGCAGCTTGGAGCGCAACAGCCGGAAGTAATCGTGGCCGGGCGGGTGAAGCAGCGTGATGTCCTGTTCCGCGGGCCCGATCTCCAGGCGCGAATTCGCCGCAAGCTCGCCGAGCACCGCACCGTCGCAGGTCACCTGGGCGCGCGTGCCGGAGCGCGCGACCAGGCGGATTTCGATCCGGCTTTCGCGGCCGAGGACGATCGGCCGGTCGGAAAGCGTGTGCGGCGAGATCGGCGCAACCACGACCGCGCCCAGCGCAGGATGGATGATGGGGCCGCCACAGGAGAGCGCATAGGCCGTCGAGCCCGTGGAGGTCGCGATTACGAGCCCGTCTCCGCCGTGCGTGTTGACGAAGCCACCGTCGATCCACACCTCGAGCTCGACCATGCGCCCGGATTCCTGCCGCTGCACGACGACGTCGTTGAGCGCGAGGTACGCGCGCTCGGCGCCACCCGCTGGCACGAGGCGCGCCTGCAGCAAGCGGCGACGATCGGTCTGGTAGCGGCCCGCCAGCACGTCGTCGACATTGGCGATCATCTCGTCGGGCAGGACGTCCGTCAGGAACCCGAGTCGGCCGCGGTTGACGCCGATGAGCGGGACATCTCGGGCGAGCGCGAGCTGCGCCGCAAACAGCAGGGTACCGTCGCCACCGATCGCCACGATGAGGTCAGCCTCCTGCTTGAACTCTTCGACCGCCTTGCGCACGAGGCCCTCCGGCAGGCCCTCGACCGAGGCTGCGCGATCGACCAACACCGTGAGCCTCCGCGCGCGCAGGTGCCTGGCGAGCAGCGCCAGCGAGTCGGCGACCCGGGCGTCTTCCACCTTGCCGACCAGGGCGATGCGCGAAAAGTGAGTATTCATCGGGATGCGGGGCTTTTTAGCACGGAGGCTCATCCCCGGCCACAATCCTTGACACTCGACGAGCGCGATTGCTAGTTTGGCCGACACGGCCGGGCCGATTGCCATTTGCCTTTGATAACAGGGACTTATGTCGGACACGACACGGGGCACCGAGGGTGAGCCTAGCGACCGGGCACAGCAGCTGCTGCGCACGCTGGTCGAGTGCTACGTGCGCGACGGGCAGCCCGTCGGCTCGCGCACGTTGACGCGCGAGTCCGGCCTCAGCCTCTCGGCGGCGACCATCAGGAACGTCATGGCGGACCTCGAGGAGCATGGATTCATCACCTCGCCCCACACGTCGGCGGGGCGGGTGCCGACCGACAAGGGTTACCGCTATTTCGTGGATGCCCTCCTGCGCTACCAGCCGCCGGGACTCGCCGAAGTCGCCGAGCTGAAACGCCAGCTCGAGCAGCGGGCCGGCGACTCGAAGGCACTCGTGGCTGCGGCCTCCCAACTGCTGTCAGGCCTCACGCGCCTGGCCGGCGTCGTGACGGTGCCGCGCGAAACCCACTCCGCGCTCTCGCAGATCGAGTTCGTCGGCCTGTCGGGCAACCGCGTGCTGACGATCCTGGTGGTCAACGGCCGCGAGGTCCAGAACCGCGTGGTCCAGCTCGACCGGCGCTTCAGCGCCGAGGAACTGCGCCGTGCCGCGGCGTATCTCAACGAGTTGTTTGCGGGCCAGGAACTCTCGGGCGTGCGCGCCCGCCTGGTCGCGCAGCTCCAGGAGACCCGCGAGCAGATGAACCGCATGATGGTCGACGCGATCACGCTCGCGCAGCGCGCATTCGCGGCCGAGCCGCAGGCGCCGGACGCCGACATGGTGGTCGCGGGCGAGACGAACCTGATGGGCTTCGCCGAGATGTCGAACGTCGAACGCCTGCGCCGGCTGTTCGAGGCATTCGCCGAGAAGCGGGACATCCTGCACCTGCTCGACCAGAGCCTGCACGCGGAGGGCGTGCAGATCTTCATCGGCCATGAATCGGGGTACCGGATTCTCGACGAGTGCAGCGTAGTGGTTGCGCCCTACACCCAGGACGATCGTGTCGTGGGGGTGCTCGGCGTCATCGGCCCGACCCGCATGGCATACGAGCGCGTCATTCCGGTGGTGGAAATCGCGGCGCGCATGCTCGGCTCCGCCTTGAATTCGCGCGGCTGAGCCCCAACGCGGCCCGCATGAACGGATCCGAGAGCAAGGAACCCGGGCAGGTCCCGGAGGACGGGCAGTCCCTGGACAGCCCGACAGCCGAAGCGTTGCTGGCGGCAGCCGAAGGCCGCGCCGAGCAACACCGGGCGGATTTCCTGCGTGCAATCGCCGAGCTCGAGAATTTCCGCAAGCGCTCTGCGCGCGAAGTGGACTCCGCCCGGCAGTTCGGCGTCGAGCGGTTCGCGGCCGATCTCCTGCCGGTCGTGGACACGCTTGGGCTCGCGATGGAATCCGCCGCGGACGCGGCGACGCTCGCCGAGGGCCAGGAAGCGACGCTCCGGCTCCTGCTCAAGGCGTTCGAACGCGCCGGCCTCGTGCCCGTCGACCCGGCCGGCCAACCCTTTGACCCGTCCCAGCACGATGCGATCGTCATGCAACCGTCGGCCGATCATCCACCCCACACAGTGCTCCAGGTGGTGCAGAAAGGCTGGATGTTGAACGGCCGTCTCCTGCGGCCCGCGCGGGTCATCGTTTCCGCCGAACCCGCGCCGCCCGAGGCGTCGCCCGACGGTTGAAAGCCCGCCCGCGCGGCCCCACAACGCTGACCAGACCCACATTCCGGAACACCAGACACATGGCCAAGATCATCGGAATCGACCTCGGCACCACCAACTCCTGCGTTTCCGTGATGGAAGGCAGCAGCCCGAAGGTCCTCGAGAACAGCGAAGGCGACCGCACGACGCCCTCGGTCGTCGCGTTCACCAAGGACGGCGAGATCCTCGTCGGCCAGCCGGCCAAGCGCCAGGCCGTGACCAACCCGCAGAACACGTTCCACGCGGTGAAGCGCCTCATCGGCCGTCGCTACGACGACGCGGTGGTCCAGAAGGACATCCCGCTCGAGACCTACAAGATCGTGCGCGCCGAGAACGGCGACGCCTGGCTCGAGGCC
>DATMEC010000210.1:0-5650 GCA_035557125.1 Steroidobacteraceae bacterium | reverse complement strand
CGACCGGCAAGCTCACGGGGCGCCTGCTCGAGCGCGCCGCCGAGATCTTCGAGAACACGATCCCTGCTTTCGGCACGACGAGCCGCGACGAGGACCGCGCGGCGGTCAAGCTCATCACACAGATGTTCGCGAAGGCGGGAGTCACCTCTTCCACCGACGCCTACGGATCGCCGGACGACCTGCGCGCCTACCAGGACGCGCGCGAGGCGGGCGAGCTCTCCTCGCGAATCTACTGCATGATCGGGTACACGCACCTCGACCGCATGATCGCTTCCGGCGTCCGCACCAGCCTCGGCGACGAGTGGATCCGCGTCGGCGCCATGAAGGCGACCTGCGACGGCTCGATCTCCGAGCGCACGGCTCGGCTATCACAGCCCTATGCCGGGAGGCCGGACGACTTCGGCATGATCGTGGCGGACTCCGAGGAGCTCTACTCGTACGCACACAAGGCACACGACGCCGGCTGGCAGCTCGGCATCCACGCGAACGGCGATGTCGGCATCGGCATGGTGCTCGACCTCTACGAGCGGCTGCAGGGCGAGCAGCCGCGCCGCGACCCGCGTTACCGTATCGAGCACTGCACGGTGATCAACGACGACCTCGTGCGGCGAATGAAGGCGCTCGGCGTGATCCCGACGCCGTTCTCGACCTACGTGTACTTCCACGGCGAGAAGATGCAGGAGTACGGTGACGAACGGCTCGAGTCGATGTTCGCGCTCCGCAGCTTCCTCGACTCCGGCATCCGGCCGACGATGGCCTCGGACTACCCGCCCGGGCCCTTCGAGCCGATGATGGCGTTGCAATCCATGGTGACGCGCACGGACATCACCGGGAAGACCTGGGGACCACGCCAGAAGATCACAGTCGAAGAGGCGCTTCGCGTCTGCACGCTGAACGGTGCCTGCGCCTCGTTTGAGGAGCACGAGAAGGGCTCGCTCGAGCCAGGCAAGCTCGCCGACGTCGTCGTGCTGGGACGCGATCCGCTCAGCGACGACCCCTCGTCGCTCGTCACGATCCCCATCGAGCGCACGACGGTCGGCGGGCGGTGGATGTATGAATCTTGAGCGATTACGCTGGCCTACGGAGTCGACATTCGAAACCCCGCGAACAGCGTCCGACAGACTTTGTAGGTGTTTCGGCGACACGCCGGCGGCTTGAATGCAGCCCGAAGTTCACGCATTCTGGTTTGGATGCGCGGAGGCAACATTCTGCCTTTCAAGAATGCTCCAGCTGGCGACGGGAGATTCGCCGAGCTGCCGATTGTCGTCGGCAAGATTACCGACTCGTCATCGGACAAGCTGGAACGGACTTCGGCGCCGCGCCGCATCCTGGTCGTCGACGACAACACCGACGGCGTCGCCTTCCTCTCCATGCTCCTCGCCATGGTCGGGCACGAGACGGCCACGGCTTTCGACGGATCCGAGGCGATCAAGGTCGCCCAGGAATTCAGGCCTCACATCGTCCTGCTGGACCTCGGCCTGCCCAAGCTGAACGGCTATGAAACCTGTCGCCGCATCCGCGGCGAGGAGTGGGGCAAGAGCATGATGCTGGTGGCCGTGACCGGCCTCGGCGGCGAAGAAGACCGGATGAAGTCGCTCGAGGCCGGATTCGACATGCACCTCGTGAAGCCCGTCACCGCTGAGACACTCATGCTGGTGCTGGCGGCCGCCTCCTAGTTCACTTCACTCCTCGTCCATCGCCACGGCGCGGCCCGTCACCACGATGCCGCCCGTAACTGGAATCTCCACCTCGATGCGGCTCGGGCGGCCCATGGCCTCTCCCTGCAGGACGACGATCGAGGCCGGAGTCTCGATGAGCTTCGCGTCGCGCAGGTAGCCGGCGAACGCCGCGGCTGCCGAACCGCTCGCCGGATCCTCGACGACGCCGCCGACGGGAAATGGGTTCCGCGAATGGAAGAGATCGCCGCGCTCCCGCCAGACGAGCTGGAGCGTCGCGAGTCCCTCCGCGTTCATCACCGCCTTGAGGCGATCGAAGTCGTAGTCGAGGTCGGCGAGCCGAGCCGCGGTCCGGGCAGCGAGCGCAAGGTGCCAGTTGCCCGCATAGATGCGCGCCGGCGGAATGCTGGAGTCGAGATCGGCCGCCGGCCATTCCAGCGCTTCGAGCACGCGAGCCACGAGCGCCGGCGCCGCCGGTTCGTGTTTCGGCAGGACGGATATCAGCGACACCTCCCACTGCCCGTCACGCTGGCGAACCGCGACCGGCACCTCGCCCGCGGGCGTCACAAAGCGATACGTGCCGGCGCCCTGCGTCTGGCCGAGGATCACGCCCGAGGCGATCGTCGCGTGGCCGCAAAAACCGACCGGCATCGCCGGGCTGAAGTAGCGAACGTTCCGGTCCTGGCCCGCCGCGGGAGCCAGGAAGGCGGTGTTCGGGTATCCGGTCTCGGCTGCGATGCGCTGCATCTCCGGATCCGGCGGCAATGTGTCGCCGATCCATACGCCGGCCGGATTGCCGCCACCCGGGCTCGTCGTGAACGCCGTCATGCGGCGAAGCTGGCTCACCAGGGCAGTACCTCGCCATCGACGTCGAAGAACTTCCCTGAATGCGCGGGCGAAAGTCCATCGATCAGGGCGCGCAGCGACTTCACGCTCTCGGCCGGCGCCAGCTTTCCGCCCGCGCCGCCCATGTCCGTGCGCACCCAGCCCGGATGGACCACGACGCAGGTGATGCCGCGCGGCGCGAGGTCGATCGAGAAGCTCTTCATCACGGCGTTGACGCCCGCCTTCGAGCTTCGATAGGCATACGAACCGCCGGATGAGTTGTCCGCGATCGACCCCATGCGGCTTGTCAGCGTGACGATGCGCTTGTCGCGGCCCTTCGCGACGTTCTCGACGAAGGCCTCGATCATGCGCGCGGGGCCGAGCACGTTGGCGTCGAGCACCTGCGACCACGCCGCGTAGTCCAACCTGCCGATCTTCTGGGCCGGAGGACTGCCGACGCCCGCGTTGTTCAACAGCAGGTCAATCGGCTCACCGCGAAGCTTTTCCGCCGCCGACCTGACGCTTGCCGCATCCGTTACGTCGAGAGAAAGGATGGTGATCCGATCTGCGTGCTGGTCCTGCAGCGCCTTCAGTTCCTTCGCCGATTTCGGCGACCGGCAGGCGGCATACGTCTTCCAGCCTGCCTGCGCGTACTGCCGCGCAAACTCGAGGCCGAGGCCGCGGTTCGCGCCGGTGACGAGGACCGAACGGGATTCCATGAGCTCCCTTCCGCGGGCAACGCGGTCATCCTAACCCGCGAGCTTTACCTCGGCGACCTTGTCTGCGTATTCCTTCTTGGGGTCCTTTCCCAGCATCAGCTTGATGCCGGCAGAGAGGCTGTTCTCGTTGAGCCAGACTTGAGCGTGACCGGGATCGAGGCGCAGCAGCTGCAGCTGCGGGTCGCTCTTGCCGCCCTCGTACCAGGCGGCCACGAAGCGGTTCCACAGGCGGTCGATGACGGCGCGGTCGTTGTCCGGCGTCAGCACGCCATCGAACGTCGCGAACAGGCCATGATCCTTGGCCACGAATTGCACCGCCGCCGGTTTCCCCTGGCCGAGCGCCTTGACGAGATCGACGTTCTTCGCGCTGAAGAGCCAGATCGGGCCGGCGTCCTCATGGCCGTCCAGCAGAGCAGTCATTGGTTGTGCATGGCCTTCCTCGGCGCCAGCGAGTCCCAGCATGATCGTGCGGTCCGACCGCAGGGCTTTCCAGAACTTGGCGGCGATTTCGGCTTCCTTGCCCATGGTTTCTCTACAATTTTAGGGGGGGTGACCTACTCTCGTCCCTTCGATGAGCACATTGAATCAGCGTGCTCCTACACGCGGATGGCTCGGCCACCAGTCATCCGACAGTGGCGGCGAAGCTAGACTGAAATCATGAAGCTCCGTGGCATCGACATTCTCCGCGACGTTGACCTTGCCGCAATCGCTTACCTCGCATTGAGCGCGTCCTCGCGGGAGCACGCGCCGCGCACCGGGCCCGTGCCGTCGGCCGACGTTTATATCCCATCCAGTGAACCCAGTACGCCGACCGGCGACACGGCGCCCGCAGACGACTGAACGCCCGCGGGGCGGCGCGACATGCCAACACGCTCCCGCAAACCGACCGAACTCCGTAAAGGCCAGCCGAGCGTCCAGCTCAGCCGGCAGGAGTTCGAGCGCCGGCTGCGCGGGCGGTTCTACGACCCCGCCTTCCTTGCACGCGATGCCAACGTCACGCGCATCGTCGACGTTGCCTGGGAGGCGTACACCGAGTATCGCAAGAGCCCGGTTCGCCGCCGCGCCGGCGCGGGCTTCAAGGACCCGGACTACGAGCTGCCGGTGGAATGGCTCGAGGCGCGCAAGGCGGTTCGCGCGGCCGAGCGGCAGCAGAAGAGCCGCAAGGGCCCCAGCCGCATCCTGCTGATCAACGGCGCCGCGCGGCACGACCAGACCTGCCCCGGTGAAATTTCCAAGTCATTCCGCCTCGCAAAGATCGCCGAGAGCGAGATCGGGCGGCACGCGCGCTTCGAATGCGATTTTCTGGACCTCAGCGTGCTCACCGCCGAGTACGGCCGCCAGATCCTGCCCTGCAAGGCCTGCGTCTCGACCGCGATGCCACTGTGCCACTGGCCCTGCTCCTGCTATCCGAACCACGCGCTGGGGCAAGTGAACGACTGGATGAACGAGATTTATCCGCGCTGGTCCGCCGCGCACGGCGTGATGATCGTGACGCCGGTGTACTGGTACCAGGCGCCGAGCGTGCTGAAGCTCATGATCGACCGGCTCGTTTGCGCCGACGGCGGCAATCCCGACCCGACCACGACCTCCCTCAAGGACCCGGCCAAGGCGAAGGCCCTCGAGCTCGCCGGCTGGCCGTACCCGCGGCATCTCGCGGGACGCCGGTTTGCAGTCGTCGTGCACGGCGACACGGTCGGTGCCGAGACCCTGCGCCGCTCGCTGTGCGACTGGCTCCAGGACATGCACCTTGCGCCGGCTCACTACGCGGCGACGATGGATCGCTACATCGGCTACTACGAGCCCTATGCCACGAGCCATGCAGCGCTGGACTCGGACCGGGCGATCCAGCGCGAAGTCCGCGACGCGGCCCTGGCCCTGGTCGAGGCCGTCAGGGACTACCGTGCGGGGAAACTCCCTGCCGAGGGCGAAACAGACGACGGCCCGAGACCGAAGTAAGCGGGCGTCGGGTGTAATATGCGGCGATTCCCACCCGGAGTTCCGCCATGACTCGCATGTTGCCCGCCGCCTGCGCCACTGCCGCCCTCGCATTCGCCGCCCACGCGGACGTCACGATCAAGGCCACGGCCACCGGCAAGGGATTCGGCATCTCCGGCAGCACGCCGAGCACGACCTATATCAAGGGCCTCAAGATGCGCTCCGACGCGACGGCGGGGAAGAAGAGCATCTCGACGATCTTCGACGTCGACGCGCAGAAGATGTACATCCTGGACGTCGACGACAAAAAGGCGAAGGTCTGGGACATGGCCGCCTTCGCGTCGCAGCTCTCGAGCACCGTATCCGCCGACGGCATGCAGGCCCTTGATATAGGTCGTGCTCGGCGTGCTGCCGGAGATGCCGAATCCCTTGCCGGTGGCCGTGGCCTTGATCGTGACGTCCGCGTGGGCGGCGAATGCGAGGGCGGCAGTGGCG
>DATMEC010000209.1:0-4999 GCA_035557125.1 Steroidobacteraceae bacterium | reverse complement strand
CGATGCTGCACTGGGGGCTCGTGCCCAAGTGGGCCAAGGAGCGGGCGATCGGCAACCGCATGATCAACGCGCGCGCCGAGACGCTCGCCGAGAAGGCGTCGTTCCGCGAAGCGTTCCGGAAGCGCCGATGCCTCGTGCTGGCGGACGGCTGGTACGAGTGGCAGGTCACGCCGGCGGGCAAGCAGCCCTGGTTCATCCGCCGCAAGGCGGCCGAGCCGCTCGCGTTCGCGGGGCTGTGGGAGCGCTGGAAGGACCCGGCCGGCGCGACCCTCGAGTCCTGCACCATCCTCACGACCGATGCCGAGCCCTCGATCCGCAAGATCCACGAGCGCATGCCGGTCGTGCTCGCCGCCGCCGACTGGGACCGGTGGCTCGACACCGCGTTCTCGGACACGGACAAGCTGTCGGAGTTGTTGAAGCCTTATTCGGCGGATGCTCTCGAGGCGTGGCCGATCAGCCGCGACGTCAACGCGCCGAAGAACCAGGGCCCGGGGCTGATCGAGAAAGCCGGGTAGGCCTACTTCTTCTTCCAGTCCCCGGACTTCGACTTGTGGTACCAGCCCGCGCCCGCTTTCGCGATCCAGCGCTCGGCGAAGGTGCTGCGGATGTCCGCCTCCCACTCGGGGTGTCCGTTGGCGCTCGCGATCTCGCGGTAGAGCGAGTTGCGGTCGGCGTTGTCGTCGGCCACGAGCTTGCGCAGCTTGTTGCGGTCGGCGAGGGCGACGGCGTTCGCATCGCGGATCTCGACCAGGCCGTCGGCGGTCAGGCCGATCGCGCCCGAGTCGAAGAACGGGTCGAGCTGGCCCGCGCGGCTCTTCATGGAAGAGGTAAGCGCACGGATCGCCGGGCTCGAGACGTCGATGTCGGCCTGCGCATGTGCCGCGGGAATCACGAAGTCGAGCGCGGCGACGAGGACGCCGCCCGCGGCGTGGCCGATCGACGACTGCTCGTTGCCCGGCGGCTTCGCGGCCTGCTCCGGTCCCCAGATGTCGTCGATGATGCGGTCGGCCGCTTTCTCCGCGGCCGCTGCCGGGAAATAGACGTTGATCGTCACGCAGGCGGCCAGCGCGACGCAGGTGGTGGCGATCCCGGCAGTGATCCAGCGAATCATGGGCGTCATCTTAGGACCTCCCCGCCTGAACGGCTACTGAACGACGATTTCGGACTCCATGACCGCGCCGAGCTGGCGCACCAGCGTGGTCCAGGCGACCCGCGTCTGGCTGCCGATCACGTTGATGCGGGGCAGGCCCGCGCCTTTCACGATGTAGTAGCCGCCGGGCGCCGGCATGACGCCGCCCATCACGCAGACGTCGTTTGCAAGACGGCAGCTGAGGCCGAGCCGGTCGTAGCCGAAGTCGTCGAAGAATCCGAGGAATCCGCCCTGCAGTGCGGCCGCGACGCCGCCGCCGCTGCCGCCACCGATGGAGGACAGGTTCGTCACCGCGCGCTGGCTGATCCGGCGCTTGCCGCGGTCGTCCGGCGGCGTGTAGAGGAAGGCGTCGAAAGCCTCCGGCATCCAGTCGAACATCTCGAGGTCCGAGATGTAGCCGGACAGCCGGCCGGTGATCGAGCCGAACTCGAAGGTGCGGGTGACGAGCTCGAGGTCCAGGTCCTCGACGCCGACGTCCGCGAACAGCCGCGGGTACTTGCCGAGCGGCTCACGCAGGCTGAGGTCGCGCACTGCGACGCGCCCGTCGAATACGCGCGCCTCGAACGCGCCGTCCAGGGTGACGACGCCTTCACGCAACTGGAGTCCGGGGATTTCGCCCTCCAGCGTTCCCTGGAACTCCGGCCAGCCGAAGGCGCGTGACAGCAGGGCGACGCTGATCGGCTGGATCGCCGCGTCGAAGCGCACGTACATTTCGTCGGTCCCGGCGTGGCGCACGCGCAGCGTGTCGATCGCGAGGCCGCCGTCGAAGACCGGGATCGTCACGGCTTCGAGCAGGCGGAAATGCCGGCCCGTCGTCGAGAACGGCAGGCTGGCGGCGCCGAGCTCGAGCCCCCAGAGCCGGCCGGAGTCCCACTCGAGCCGGGACTCGAACAGCGTGTCGTCGATGTTTCCCGCGAGCGCAGTGCGCGAGGCGTCGTCGAACCAGTTGAAGCGGCCGCGCAGCCCGGCGAGCGACACGGCGGCAGTCGGGCCCTCGATCGTGACGTCCTCGAATTCGAGGGTCGCTCGCGCCGGCAGGCCTCCGTCGACTTCGACGTCGCCGCGGATGACACCGCTGCCTGCCATGTCGCGGAACGTGCCGGCAATCAGGAATGGTTGTGCATAGGCAGGCAACGCTTCCGCGACGTCGAGCGTCTCGATCCGGACTCGCGCCTCGGGCAGGAGCGCG
Organism: Steroidobacteraceae bacterium; assembly: GCA_035557125.1. Lineage (GTDB taxonomy): Bacteria > Pseudomonadota > Gammaproteobacteria > Steroidobacterales > Steroidobacteraceae > SCUD01. Next base: position 2,660 of record DATMEC010000209.1, on the reverse strand, counting down.
CCGTCGCCGAGGTTCAGGGTGGCGGATCCGCGCGCGCGCAGGACGCCCTGGTGATCCAGCGCGAAGTCGCTGGCGACGAAGCCTGGAGTCGCGGTGTCGAGGACTCCGTCGAAACGGATGTCGGCGCCATGCACGCCGAAATCCAGGAACACCGGGTCGCTGTAGGCCTGTCCGCCCGCCAGCGTCAGCTCAACGCGGGTCGCGAGCCTGTCCTGTCCGGTCGCGTCCGCTTCGACCTTGAACGAGCCCGAGATCTTTTCGCCAGCGAGCGCGCCGGACTCGTCCGCGAATCCCAGCGCGTCGAACGTGAGATCTGCGCCCGCAGACTCGAGTGCGTCCCCGACGCCCGCGCCGCTGAACTCGCCCGCGGCCGTGCCCGAGACGCCGAAGCCTTCGGGCAGCGGGGCCCAGGGCTTCAGGATTTCCGCGACCTCCGTAAGATCGAGCCCGGCGAGCCGCGCCTTTGCTTGCCACCGCGAGCCCGAGAGTCCGGCGTCGACCCGCCCGCGGCCGCCGGCGACGGCAAACGCATCGAATGCGAGAGACAGGCTTCCGTCCGCGCCGCGTCGCGCCGTCATCCGCGTGTCCTGAACACCGAGCGAGCCCAGCGACCCTGAAAGCCGGCCGCCCTCGCAGGCGAGGGTGTCGCCCGTAATCCGCAACGTCGCGCAGTCGAGCGCGAAGGATGAAAGTGGACCCGTCGGCGCGATCCCCCGGACCCGGGCGGCCCGCAGGGTCACGGAGCCGTTCGCCGCCGTGGACGGCGTCCAGGCCGCCTCGAGGCCCTCGACCTGCAGGTCGCCGAACTCGACCTGGCCGGCGGTGATGCTCACCCGGCTCTCGGCGGCTGCACCCGCAGCCAAGGCCGCGAGCGCGATCGCGACGGCGATCCTTTGCATCGTGAAATTGTCGCACGGGTCAGGTCCGTTGGCGCAGCAGGCGGATCGCAAGCGCGGCGACGACGAACGCGATTGCGGCGCTGACCCAGGCCGCAGTGCCGAACGCCTCCGCAAAGGCGAGCCGGGAAGTCTCGAGGAGGCGCGCGCCGGGCTCGCTCGCGAGCTCGCCGGCGACGTTGACGGCGCCGCCGATCGTCGTGCGTGCCGCCTCGATCGCGGCGCCCGGAATCCCGGTCAGCGTCGCTCCCGAGAAATTGACGCGGTACACGGCGGTCACGAGGCTGCCCATGAGGGCGATGCCAAGCGCGCCGCCGAGCTCGGCGCTGGTCTCTGAAAGCGCCGCCGCGGAACCTGCGCGCTCGGGCGGCGCGGACGCCAGCACGATGTCGGTCGTGAGTGCCGCGACCGGCGTCAGGCCGAGCGAGAAGACGATCTGCCCCGTGACGAGCAGGGCGAGAGGCGACTGCGAGCCACCGACCTGCGCGAGGATCAGGAATCCCGCGGCGGCGACCAGCATGCCGCCCGCGATGACCTGGGTCGCGGCGTAGCGCCGCACGATATGCGGCGTGACCATCGAGCCCGCGATGAACGCGAGCGCCGCCGGCAGTCCCCAGAGCCCTGCCTGCATCGGAGTCAGGCCCAGCACCGATTGCAGGTACTGCGCGACGAACAGGAAGGTGGCAAACGCGGTCATGAAGCCGAGCAGGTTCACGGCGAGCGCCGCGGAGAACGCGCGGCTGCGGAAGAGCCGTAGGTCGAGCAGGGGATCCGGGAGCCGCGCCTGGCGTCGGACGAAGGCGACGGCAATCGCGATTCCACCGCTGATGGTGGCCGCCGCAATCCAGAAGTCACCGCCTTCCGCCAGGTGCTTGAGTCCGTAGATCACGAGCAGGATGCCGGCAAGCGAAAGCGCGGCGCTCGGCAGGTCTATCCGTCCCGCGCCCGGGTCGCGGAACTCCGGCAGCAGCACCGGCCCGATCGCGAGCAGCAGCAGCATGACCGGCACGTTGATCAGGAACACCGAGCCCCACCAGAAATGCTCGAGCAGCAGGCCGCCGATGACGGGACCGATCGCGGCGCCGGCCGAATAGCTCATGATCCAGACGCTGATCGCGACGGTGCGTTCGTGCGGGTCGTGGAACATGTTCCGGATCAGGGACAGCGTGGACGGCGCGAGCGTCGCGGCCGCGACGCCCATCAGGGCGCGCGTCGCGATCAGCATGGCCGGGGTCGCGGCAAATGCCGCCAATGCCGAGGCAAGGCCGAACACGGTGGCGCCGATCAGGAGGAGCCGGCGCCGGCCGATGCGGTCACCGAGCGTGCCCATGGTGATCAGCGAGCCGGCGACGAGGAAGCCGTATATGTCGACGATCCACAGGAGCTCGGCAGCACCGGGCTCGAGCGCGGCCGAAAGCGAGGGGACCGCCAGGTTCAGAACCGTCAAGTCCATGGAGTAAAGGACGCAGGGCAGCGCCAGCACTGCAAGCCCGATCCATTCCTTGCGTCCCGCCTTCATGCGGCCTCCACGGCTTCCTATCGACTGGTCGCACGACGCAAGCCGCGTTCGACACGCGCCGAAGGCCCGCGTTCGAGGTCGCTCCCGAGTCTCGCGAGGAGGTCCGCGGCGTTGGCGGCGTAGGGCCCGATCCAGCGGTCGTGAATGTCCATGATCGGCATGACATTCAGCACGTTCCAGCGGAGACGACCCTTCGTGCGCGCCACGACGAGGTCCGCGCGCTCGAGCACGCCGAGGTGCTGCAT
>DATMEC010000208.1:0-5743 GCA_035557125.1 Steroidobacteraceae bacterium | reverse complement strand
GCACATCCGACATGCGCTGGCGCACCGAAAGCGTCTCGCGCGCCACGTGCAGGTGCGCAAACATCGTGGCGCGCTGCACGACGTCCTTGAATGCGACCAGCATTTCCTGAAGCGCCACTTCGGGCAGGATGCGCACCACCTGACGGTGCGTCAGCTCGGCAACCGCGGGATGGACGTCGCGCTCGAGCCGGGGCAGCCGGTCGATGTCCTCGGCCGCCTGCTTGTATCGTTCGTACTCCTGCAATCGGCGCACGAGCTCGGCGCGCGGGTCCTCTTCCTCTTCGCCCGCATCCGCCATCCTCGGCAGGAGCATGCGCGACTTGATCTCGGCGAGCATGGCGGCCATCAGCAGGTACTCGCCCGCAAGTTCGAGGTCCACCTCGTGCATCAGCTGGATGTACGCCATGTACTGCCGCGTGATGTCCGCGATTGGGATGTCGAGGATGTCGAGGTTCTGGCGCCGGATCAGGTAGAGCAGCAGGTCGAGCGGGCCTTCGAAGGCCTCGAGGAACACCTCGAGCGCCTGGGGAGGGATATAGAGGTCACGCGGCATCTCCGTCACGGGCTCGCCGTCCACGATGGCAAACGGCATCTCGCCCTGCTGCGGCGGCAGGTCCCCGCCGACGGCACCCGCTTCCACGGACTCGAATGGTTCGCCGGGTGCGCTCAACGGTACTCCAGGCCCACGGCCTCGCGGACTTCCGCCATTGTCGCACGCGCGGCCTCGCGGGCGCGCTCGCAGCCCTCGCCGATGATGCCGCGCACGAGCTCGGGATTACCTTCGTATTCGCGGGCGCGCTCGCGGATGACGGCAAGTTCCTTGAGCACCGACTCGATGAGCGGCTTCTTGCAGTCGAGGCAACCGATGCCGGCCGAGCGGCAGCCGGACTGCACCCAGGCCTGGGTCTTGTCGTCCGAATAGATTTTGTGCAGGTCCCAGACCGGGCACTTGTCCGGGTCGCCGGGATCGCTGCGCCGCACCCGCGCCGGATCGGTTTGCATGGCCTTGAGCTTCTTCTGGATGCTGTCCGGATCCTCGCGGAGTCCAATCGTGTTGCCGTAGGACTTCGACATCTTCCTTCCGTCGAGACCCGGGACCTTCGGCGTCTTTGTCAGCAGCGCCGAAGGCTCCGGAAGGATCGTGCGACCGCCGCCTTCCAGGTTGCCCAGCAGGCGTTCACGGTCCGCGACCGTCAGCTGCGCGGCGGCTTCGACCAGCTTGCGCGCCTGCGCGAGGGACTCCGCATCCCCCTGCTCGAGGAACCTCCTGCGAAGATCGCCATACGACGCGGCGTTCCGCGTGCCGAGCCGCTTGGTCGCGCTCACGACTTTGGCCTCGAAATCCGGCTCACGTCCGTAGATGTTGTTGAAGCGTCGTGCGATCTCGCGCGTGATCTCGACATGGGCCACCTGGTCCTCGCCGACCGGCACGAACTCGGGCCGGTACATCAGGATGTCGGCGCTCTGCAGCAACGGATAGCCCAGGAAGCCATAGGTGCTGAGGTCCTTTTCCTTGAGCTGCTCGATCTGGTCCTTGTATGTCGGCACCCGCTCGAGCCACGAGATCGGCGTGACCATGGACAGGATCAGGTGCAGTTCCGCATGTTCCGGGACGCGCGACTGGATGAACAGGGTGCAGGCGCTCGGGTTGAGTCCGGCAGCAAGCCAGTCGATCAGCACCTCGTTCGTATTCGACCCGAGCTCGGCCGTATCCTCGTAGCCCGTCGTCAGGGCGTGCCAGTCGGCCACGAAGAAGTAGCACTCATAGCGGTACTGGAGCTCGACCCAGTTCGCGAGGGCACCGTGATAATTGCCGAGGTGCAGCTGGCCAGTCGGGCGCATGCCCGAGACGACGCGGCGATGTTGTGCGGGGATCGTTGGCATTCGCTAGAACGGCATCAGCCGGAGGCCGAACAGGTCGACTAACAACGATAGCAGGAACGCAATCGGCGGACCGATCAGCGGCCAAAGCATCCGGGTGAAGATGAGTGCCAGGATCACGAAGAACCCGAATGGCGCAATACGACGGAGGAAGTCGCTGACCGCGCCCGGCGGCAGCAAGTTCGTGAGGACCTGCCCGCCGTCGAGCGGCGGTATCGGCAGCATGTTGAAGACGGCCAGCATGATGTTGAAGAGGATGCCGTACTGCGCCATTCGGGCGATCCATTCGCCCGTCACGCCCCCGACAGCATCCTGGTTGACCATCATGATGAAGGCCCAGATCGTCGCCATTACCAGGTTCGACAGCGGCCCTGCGGCGGTGACGATGACCATGTTGCCGCGCGGGTTTCGCATGTTGCGCGGATCGACCGGAACCGGCTTCGCCCAGCCGAACATGAAGCTGCTGCCGGTCAGCAGCAGGATCCCCGGCACCAGGATCGTCCCGATCAGGTCGACGTGGCGCACGGGATTGAGCGTCAGCCGCCCCAGCATCTCCGCCGTGCGGTCGCCGAACTGCTTGGCGACCCAGCCGTGGGCCACTTCGTGCACCGTGATGGCAAAGATCAGGGGGATCGCCGCGATCGAAATCGTCGTCAGGATTGCAGCTGGGTCCATGTCACCAATTATAAGACGCGGCTGCGGGGCAGTTCACTGAAATGGCCGCGGATCGCCCTTCCCTGCCCGCAACACCTGCGGCGCTTCGCCGGACAGGTCGACGATCGTGCTCGGCTCGAGCCCGCAGTTTCCGGCATCCAGAACGAGGTTGATCGCGTGGCCAATCCGCTCCTCGATCTCCCGGCCATCGGTCATCGGCCACTCGTCGCCGGGCAGCTGTAGCGTCGTACTCATCAGCGGCTCGACATACTCGTGAAGCAATGCCCGCAGCACCGCATGGTCCGGCACCCGGATCCCGATGGTCTTGCGACGCGAATTGAGCAGGCGTCTTGGCACCTCGCGCGTCGCCTTGAGCACGAAAGCGTACGGACCCGGCGTAAAGCTCTTGAGCAGGCGGTACTGCCAGTTGTCGACGATCGCGAAGCGTGCGATCTCGGACAAGTCGCGGCAGACGATCGTGAAGAAATGGTCCTTGCGCGTCTGGCGGAGCGACTGGATGCGCTCCATGGCGCCCTTTGCCCCAATCGCGCAACCGAGCGCGTAACAGGAGTCCGTCGGGTACGCGATGACGCCACCTGAGCGGAGGCAATCCGCGGCCATCCGCAGGAGTCTCGGCTGTGGCGTGGTCGGGTGCAGTTCGAAGCGCTCAGTCACGCCTCATTATGGACCGGCGCATGCCGGGCCCGGTTCCGCTATGATTGACGCCCCTTTTTGCCGACTTTCCGCATGCAGCTCCTGTTCGATTTCCTGCCGGTCATCGCGTTCTTCGTCGCCTACAAGTTCGCGGACATCTACGTCGCAACGGGCGTCATCATCGTGGCGTCGGTCCTCCAGGTCTCGATTTACTGGCTCTGGAAGCGGCGCGTGAACCCGATGCACCTCGTGTCGTCGGGGCTCGTCCTCGTGTTCGGCGGCCTGACACTGCTGATCCACGACAAGTCGTTCATCATGTGGAAGCCGACCGTCGTCAACTGGCTGTTCGCGCTGGCGTTCCTCGGCAGCCTCTGGCGCCGCATCAGCGACCGGCCGCTGATTCAACGGATGATGAGTGCCGCGGGCGGCGAGCTCGAACTCAACGAAGCGCTCTGGCGCAGGCTGAACTGGCTGTGGATCGCATTCTTCTCGCTGATGGGTGCCGTCAACCTGGTCGTCTTCCGCAACTTCGACGAGAACACCTGGGTCAACTTCAAGGCCTGGGGAATGCTCGGTCTGACGCTCGTATTCATCGTCCTACAAGGTTTCTGGCTCACGGCAAAGACCCACGGCAATGACGGGCACGCGGGCTGAAAGAATCCAGGCGATGCTGGAGCAGGCATTTACCGCCGCCAGCGTGATCGTCCGCGATGACAGCGCACGGCATGCGGGCCACCCTGGCGCGCGTGACGGCGCCGGGCACTTTCTGGTCCACATCGAGTCACAGGAATTTGCCGGACGCAGCCGCCTCGAGCGCCATCGTCTGGTCTACAAGGCGCTCGCCGAGATGCTGCCGCGCGAGATCCACGCTCTGAACATCGTTGCAGTTTCACCCGACGAAGATTCCCCACAGAGGACACAATGAGACACACGCAGATTCTCGTCATTTCCACGCTCGGCATGCTGCTCATGGCCGGCTGCACCAAGGCCGACACGCCCGTCGACGCGGCAGCCAAGCCGGTGGCAGTGGTCAACGGCACGCCAATTTCGCGCGACGTCTGGAACCTGTACGTCAAGACGCGCCACACCGGCAAGACGCCGGGCGACCTGACCGCCGAGGAACAGAAAGAGGCCCTCGATGAGCTGATCGGCATGTATGCCGGAGCCCAGGAAGCCGAGAAGCAGAAGCTCGGCGCGGGGGAACCCAATGCCCGGCTCGAGCTCGTGGAGAAAAGCGCGCTCGCCGAGCTGCTGTTCAAGAAGTTCGCCGAGGGCGCGGAGCCGACAGATGCCGAGCTCAAGGCGGAATACGACGCCCGGATCACCGAGTCACCGAAGGAGGAGTACCACGCAAAGCACATCCTCGTCGAGGACGAGGCCAAGGCGAAGGAGCTGATCACCCAGCTCGACAAGGGCGGGAATTTCGAGCAGCTCGCAAAGGACAACTCCAAGGACGGGTCGGCGACCGAAGGCGGCGACCTCGGCTGGTTCAACCCGAACCAGATGGTGAAGCCCTTCTCCGACGCCGTTCAGCAGCTCGAAACCGGCAAGTACACGGCCACGCCGGTGCAGTCGGAATTCGGCTGGCACGTGATCAGGCTCGAGGAAAAGCGGGCAACGGCTCCGCCGCCGTTCGACTCGGTCAAGGCCCAGCTCGGGCCGCTGGTCAACCAGAAGAAGTTCGAGGCACACCTCGACGAGCTGGTGAAGTCGGCGAAGGTCGAGCGCTCGCTCTGAGCTAGCGCGCGAGCCGGAAGTACTTCGAGTACGTCCGGTTCATGGGATTGATGGCGGGCGCGGCGATGCGCGGCTGAATCAGCCGCCTCGTCACGTAGAAATAGACGGGCAGCAGCGGGTAGTCGTCGAGCATCAGCGACTCTGCCCGCTGCAGCACTTCGCGCCGCCTTGAGGCGTCCGTTTCCCTGGCGGCCAGTCCGAGCAGGCGGGCGTATTCTGCGTCCGACCAGCGGCCGAAGTTCTGGGGGCTGCTGTCGGTCATCGTTTCCAGGAAGGTCGAGGCGTCGTTGTAGTCCGCGGTCCAGCCGACACGGACGGCGTCCCACTGGCCGGGATCGGCTCTTGCAACGAGGTAGGCCTTGAACTCCATCTGCAGGAGCTCAGTTTCGACGCCCAGCACTTCCTTCCACATCGCGGCGATCGCGATGGAGATCCGCTGGACCAGTTCGTTCTCGTTGTACAGGAGCCGCAGGCGAAGCGGATGGTCAGCCGAGTAGCCCGCATTCCGATACAGGTCGCGGGCTCGCGACTTGCGCTCTTCCGCAGACGCGTCGCGCCACGCGTAGGCCGGCGGCTCGTAATTCCACGCATCGGCTGGCACGAGCGAATACGCGGGCACCTGGCCGGCTCGAGTCACTGATTTCGTGATTACGTTCCGGTCAACCGCCAGCGACAGCGCTTCGCGCAAGCCGGGCTTTCCGCTCAACGGCCCGCGGTCCGTGTTCAAGGTGAAGTAGAACGTAGCTAGCGTCGACCGATGCTGCAAGCGCGGATCCCGCTTGCCGACCAACTCCTGGAACCTCTGCTCCGGCACCGT
>DATMEC010000207.1:0-6809 GCA_035557125.1 Steroidobacteraceae bacterium | reverse complement strand
CGGCATGCAGACGACGACCACGACCGACTCGGTCGAGACCGGCGCGCTCCCGGATGACCTGTTCCAGGTGCCGGCGGACTACAAAGTGGAGCAACAGTAGCCGGATCGCTCCATGCGGCGCTTCCTTGCGCTGATCGTCTTCTTCGCCGCGGGTGCGGCCCGCGCGTCGCAGCCCGAAGTCACCGCGCTCATGGAAAACTACTGGCACGCGTACTCGCGTTCCAATTTCACGGCGGCGGCGGCCTATCTCGATCCGCGCGATCTCTCCGCGCTGCAGGACGGGCTCCTGCCGATGTTCCTGGAAGCCGCAGAAAGCAAGAACGTCAACGTCATCCCCCTCGTGAAGGCTTTTTTCACCGGCATCCCGGCAGACAAGCGCGATGACATGACGGGGCCGCAGGTCTTCGCCGGCATGAACCACATGATGCGGGACGTCATGCCCGAGCCTTACGAGGCGCTGCGCCAGACCGGCATCCGGGTGACGAGGGTCACGTTCGGCGAGGACGGCACGGCCGTCGTCGAATATATCGTGAGCCTTCCGGACGGCGACGCCGCCGACGCCGAGCGCGCCAACCTGCACGAAGGCCGCTGGTACCTGCGGACCAAGGACTCGACTGCCCTGACAATCGAGCGCTTCCGGATGCTGCTGGGCATCGGCTTCGAGTCCGGGCCCGAGGTCAAGCTCAGCCCACCCGTCACGGAATGACGGACTGCGACGCGTGGATGCGTCGCACGGCGTCCATCGTGTCCGCCTGCCCGGCGGCCTTGTCCTCTCGATACCGCTTGACGCGTGCGAGCCGCAGCGCGAGTCCTCCGGGATAGCGCGTGCTCGCCTGCAGGTCGCTGAACGCGATCTCCACCACCAGCTCCGGCCGCACGTGCACGGTGATGCCGTCGCGCCGCGTCTCCCGGGCGAGCAACTCCTTCGTCTGCCACGCCAGCATCGCGTCGGTGAGTCCCTTGAACGTCTTGCCGAGCATGACGTACTCGCCGGTCGCGGTATCGAGCGCGCCGAGGTGCAGGTTGGACAACTTGCCGCTGCGCCGTCCGTGACCCCACTCCGCTGCGATCACGACGAGATCCAGCGTGTGCACGCGCTTGATCTTGAGCCAGCTTGCGCCGCGGTTGCCAGCCTCGTAGGGCGCGTCCAGCGATTTGGCCATCACGCCCTCGTTACCGGCGGCGAGTGCGGCTTCATAGAATGCCTGCGCCTCGGCCGCGGAGGCCGTGATCCGCTGCGGAATCCGCAGCGCGTCGGGCAGCGCCTCCGACAGCTTTTGAAATCGCTCGCGGGCGGGCCGGTCAGCCAGGTTCTCGCCCTCATGACGTAGGCAGTCGAAGAAGAAGGCCTGCATCGGCAGCTCGGCCCGCTTGCGTTCCACGTCCAGCTTGCGCCCGAAGCGCCGCATGGTGACCTGAAAAGGATGCGGCCGGCGCCCGGCATCGAAGGCGATTGCCTCGCCATCGAGTATCAGGTCGCGGGCCGGCAAGGCCGCGATCCGCTCCACGATCTCGGGTATGGCGGCGCCGACCTCGTTGAGGCTGCGCGTAAAGATGCGCACGGTGTCGCCGGACTTGTGCGCCTGGATGCGCGCCCCGTCCATTTTCCATTCGAACGCCGCCTCGCCGCCGAGCTGCTTCAACGCATCCGCGGTGTCCGCCGCCGTCTGCGCCAGCATGGGCACGACCGGCGAAAGCAGCTCGAGCTGGAACCTTGCGAGGCCGGCGCTCCCCTCGCGCAAGGCCGCTTCCGCCACTCCGCCGATGTGGCTGCCGTACATCATCGCGCGGCGCACTTCGCCGACGGGCAACGCCGCCGCGGCGGCGATCGCGTCGACCATCACGCCCGCGAGGGCGCCCTGGCGCAGCTCGCCGAGCAGGAGCCGGAAAAGGAAGCGTTGCTCGGCAGCTGTCGCTCGACCGAACAGGTCTCGCAGCGCGGCGGCGCGGAGCGAATTCACGCCCGGACCCCGCAGCGCGGCGATGTCCGTCAGGGTCCGGTCGACTTCGGTCAGGGACAGCGATGCCGCGTCCGCCGGCGGGGCGCTGCCGGCCTCTCGGAGTACTGCTGGCCCGATGCCGATGCGGCCCTGGGACAGGTCTCCCGCGAGGTTCTGGACGCCGATCGCGATCTCGGCGGGCTCGAGGGAACGAAGGAAATCAGCCAACTCGCGCACCTTGGCGAGCCGTGCGGATGAGGCGCCCACGCGCTCCGAAGCCTCGACCAGGCGAGCCAGCAGGGTCATGCCAATTCCAGTACCAGATTCGCTTCGGTAGTACTATCGGCGTTCCTTTGCGACCGAAAACGGAATACGCCCGCAGCGGTGACCTGCACATCGCCTACCAGGTCGTGGGGCAGGGCCCATTCGACCTGGTTTACGTGCCGGGATGGGTCTCGCACGTGGAGCTCGCGTGGGAAGAACCGACGCTCGCGCGTTTCCTCAATCGGCTCGCGTCCTTTTCACGGCTCATCGTGTTTGACAAGCGGGGTACCGGACTCTCGGATCGCGTGCCGCAGGCGAGGCTCCCCTCGCTCGAGGAGCGCATGGACGACCTGCGCGCGGTCATGGATGCGGCTGGCTCGAAACGCGCGGCTGTCTTCGGATCGTCGGAGGGCGGAAACCTCAGCGCACTCTTCGCGGCCTCCCATCCCGAGCGCGCGATCGCTCTCATCCTGTTCGGCACGTTCGCAAAGCGTCTCTGGAGCGCCGACTATCCGTGGGCGCCCACGACCGAGGGCCGGCAGGAGCGGTTCGAGCGCGTGGAGCGCGAATGGGGCGGCAACTCGGATTTCGAGCATTACGTGCCAAGCAAGCTGCACGACGAGGCATTCATGAGCCGGCTCGGCGCTTACTTTCGCAGCGCCGCGAGCCCCGGTGCGGCGGTGGCGCTGCTCAAGATGAACACCGAGATCGACATCCGCCACGTATTGCCCGCGATCCACGTCCCGAGCCTCGTCATGAATCGCACCGCCGACCGCAGCGTGAACGTCGAGGAGGGCCGCTGGATGGCGGCGCAGATTCCCGGTGCCCGCTTCGTCGAGCTGCCCGGCGAAGACCACATGCCTTGGGTCGGCGACCAGGACGCGATCCTGGATGAGACCCAGGAATTCCTGACCGGCGAACGTCCCGAACGCACGCCCGACCGTGTCCTCGCCACCGTGCTCGTGACGGACATCGTCGGCTCGACCCGCCACGCCGCACGGCTCGGCGACCGGGCCTGGGGCGACCTGCTCGGCCGTCACCATGCGGTCATCCGCAGGGAGCTCGAGCGGTTCCGGGGGCGCGAGATCGACACGGCAGGCGACGGATTTCTCGCAACGTTCGATGGACCGGCCCGTGCCGTCCGCTGTGCCTGCCACATCCGCGATGCCGTGCGACCGCTCGGCCTCGAGATCCGCGCCGGGCTGCACACCGGCGAGATCGAGCTCGCCGGCGGCAAGGCGCACGGCATCGCCGTGCATACCGGCGCGCGAATCGCCTCCACCGCGCAGGCAGGAGAGATTCTCGTCTCGAGCACCGTCAAGGATCTCGTCTCCGGGTCGGGCATCGAGTTCGAGGATCGCGGCCCGCACCACTTGAAGGACATCCCCCGCAGCTGGCAGCTTTACGCCGCCACAGGAAATGCGCGATGACTCTGCCCCCCATCACGCGGCGGGATTTCATCCACGACGTCGGCCTCGCGGGACTCGGTCTTGCGCTGCCCTGGCCGGTGTCGGGCAGCGCGCCGGCGACCGGGGCACCGTACTACCCGCCGACGCTCACGGGCCTGCGCGGCTCGCATCCCGGTTCCTTCGAGGTCGCGCACGCGTTCGCGCGCGAGGGCAAGCACTTCGACAACCCGCAGGTCCTCGACGAGTCGTACGACCTCGTCGTAGTCGGCGGCGGCATCAGCGGCCTCGCGGCGGCGTATTACTACCGCAAGCTGCACGGCGCCGGCGCCCGGACCCTGATCCTCGATAACCACGACGACTTCGGTGGACACGCCAAGCGCAACGAATTCCATCAGGGCGGTCCGATGCGGCTGGCCTGGGGCGGCACCGTGAACATGGAGTACCCGAAGTTCAGCGACGTCGCACACGGGCTCGTCCGCGAGCTTGGCATCGACATCGCCCGCCTGCGCAAGGACTACAGCTTCGACTGGCTGGGCTCGAAGGGCGACCTGCAGCCGGCGCTCCTGTTCAACCGGTCGCGCTACGGCCGCGACGTGCTGCTGCGCGGCGTGACACTCGACAGCCTCGAGCCGGCCGAGCTCGCGACGCATGTCGAGGCGTTCCCGCTGGCGGAGGACGCGCGCACGAAGCTCAAGACTTTCCTGTTATCAAATCGCGACGTGCTCGCAGGCAAACCGGCGGAAGAGCGGGAGGAATACCTGCACGGCACGCGCTACACGGACTTCCTCCGGCAGCAGTTCGACCTGCCCGATGCGGCCGTGCAGGTCTTCAGCAGCGCGCCGGCCGGCTTCTGGGGCGTGCCGGCGGAGAACCTCTCCGTCATGGAGTGCCTCTGGTCCGGGCTGCCGGGCGCGCACGTGGTCGGGGACATGGACGATCCGGGCCAGGCGGAAAACGACCGGGACACGGCGATGTTCCCGGATGGAAACAGCTCCATCGCCCGCCTGCTCGTACGCGCGATGGTGCCGGGGTCGTTCCCGGACATGGCGGCCGATGCGGATCCCTTCAGTGTCGTGACGGCCCGGCTCGACTATTCGGCGCTTGACCGGCCCGCGTCTCCCGCGAGGCTGCGTCTCAACGCGACGGCCGTCCAGGTCGCGAATGGCGCGGACGGTGCCGGCGTCGCCGTGGACTACGTGCAGGCCGGTCAGCTCTCGCGCATTCGTGCGAAGCAGGCCGTGCTCGCCTGCTACAACGCCGTCATTCCCCACCTCGCGCCGGAATTGCCGTCTGCCCAGAAGGCCGCCCTCGCCCGGTGCGTGAAGCGGCCGATGCTGGTCGTCAACACGCTGCTGCGCAACGGCGAGGCGCTGGGCAAGCTCGGCATCAAGGGCGCGCAGCTCCCTGGCAGTTTCCTCCAGAACATCTTCCTGGTCACCGGCATCAACGTCGGGGACTATCGACCGGCGTGGAAACCCGGGGATCCGTGCGTCATGCAATCCTTCGCGAGTTTCGGCCGGCCGCTTGCCGGTGTCGGCCTCGCGGAGCAAACCCGCGCCGCGCGGGCGCAGATGCTCGCCATGCCGTTCGAGGATTACGAGCACGAGGTACGGGGCGTGCTCACGAGCCTGCTCGGTCCGGGGGGCTTCGACGCTGCACGCGACATCCTCGCCATCACGGTCAACCGCTGGCCGCACGGCTACGCCCGCGACCACCTCGACCTCGAGGACGCAGACTGGAACGTGGAGCCGGCTCCCGAAGTGGTCGGCCGCCAGCGCTTCGGGAACATCGCCATCGCGAACTCCGACGCCGGCGCGGACGCCTACACGCACACCGCGATCGACCAGGCGTGGCGTGCGATCAACGAACTGCAAGGGCCAAGCTGATCGTCGAATAGGCCGGTTCGACGACCCAGCCGCCGAATTGCGCATCCACCGGAGCATTTCCCGGATTGGCGGCGTATCCTGCGGGGCATTCTTCCGTTGGGGGTCCAAACCGTGGGTGAGAGCATGTCCGGCAAGGACCGGCAATGGACGATTGCAGCTTCGGCGTTTGTACTCGCCGTCGCGACATTCTGGGCGGGCGTGGTGATGGCGGCGCAGTTCTTCCCCGATGCGCCGTTCGACTGGATGTACCGGGTCGTCTCCGAGCTCGCCTCCCGCAAGCACAACCCGCAGGGCGGTTACTGGTTCTCGATCGCGCTCGGGCTTTCCATGCTCGCGCTGTTGCCGGTGGTGTCGTGCCTGCAGAAAACCGTCGGCGAACGGCGCTGGCCGATCGTCGCCCTTCGCGCCGGCGTCCTGTTCGGCGTCGTGGTCGGCGTCGAGCGGCTGGTGTTCGTGCGGCTTTCCTCGATCGTGGACAACGGGCACGAGGCGCTCGCCGTCGGCGCCTTTGCCGGGCTTTACGTCGGCATGCTCGGGCTTTACTGGCAGCGTGTCCGGCTTGGCCGCACCGGCGCGCTGGTCGTGGCCGCGCCGCTGGCCGCCATCTTCATCACGCAGATCCTGATCTACTTCGACCAGCGCGACCTCGGCTGGGTGGACCACGGTTGGCGCGAGATGGGTGTTTCGCCATGGCTGAGCTTCGCCTTCTGGCAGTGGCTCGCCGTCGCATTCCTGTGGTTCGGTCTCGGGCACCTGTTGTGGTCGAGCCGCTACGCCGGGAGCCCAATCGGTGTGCCGGCGAAACTCGAGGTGTCCGCCGCGAGTGACGGGTGAGCGATCCCGTTTCGCTGAGCTGCCCGTACTGCGGCGAGCCGGTCGAGCTCGCCATCGACGAGGGCGGCGGCAGCCAGCAATCCTACGTGGAGGATTGCCCCGTGTGCTGCCGCCCCTGGCAGGTCGAGGTCACGCTCGATCCGGAAGATGGCTGGGGCGCGACGCTCCGGTCCCAGGACGAATAAGCGTCAGGCGATCTCCCGCACCGCGCGCAGCGCGGCCTCGACCTCGCGCTCGTCGTTGACGAGGCTCGGCGCGAGGCGCGCTTTCGAGATCTTGTACGGCGACGTGGATGCCACGACCTTGTGCGCATGCAGCTTGCGTGCCGTTTCGCCGGCACTCTGGCCATTCACTTCGAAGGCGACGAGTCCGGCCGACAGCGCCGGATCCATCGGCGTCAGTACCTTCACGCCAGGAATCTTTGCCAGGCCTTCCTTGCACTGGGTGTTGAGCGCGGCAATGCGATTGGCGACGCG
>DATMEC010000206.1:0-4584 GCA_035557125.1 Steroidobacteraceae bacterium | reverse complement strand
TCGACCCATCCCTCGACCCGAATGCTGGCAGTGCCACGGCCGTCGGCGTTGCCTATGAATCGCTGCCTCGCGACGTTCGCGCGGGCGACACACTGCTGCTGAACGACGGCTTGATCGCGCTCGAGGTCTCCAGTGTCGAGGACACCCAGGTGCACACGAGGGTCCTGACCGGTGGCGAGCTCTCCGACAAGAAGGGCCTCAACAAGCAGGGCGGGGGGCTCTCTGCCGGCGCGCTGACCGCCAAGGACCGCGAAGACATCGGTATGGCGGCGAAGCTGGGTGTCGACTACCTCGCGGTCTCCTTCGTGCGCGACAGGAATGACATCGCGGAGGCCTGGGACCTCCTGCGCGCCGCCGGCGGCGAGGGCCGCATCGTGGCGAAGATCGAGCGCCGCGAGGGGATCGACAACCTCGAGTCGATCATCGACGAGACCGCGGCCGTGATGGTCGCCCGCGGCGACCTGGGCGTCGAGCTCGGCTATGCCGAGCTCACGGGCCTGCAGAAGCACATCATCGCGCGCGCGCGCGCGAAGAGCCGGCTCGTGATCACTGCGACGCAGATGATGGAGTCGATGATCCACGCGCCGGTGCCGACGCGGGCCGAGGTCTCGGACGTCGCCAACGCCGTCATGGACGACACCGACGCCGTGATGCTCTCGGCCGAGACTGCGATCGGGCGTCACCCGGGCCGCGTCGTGCGCGCAATGGCGCAGGTAATCGAGGGTGCCGAGAAGTGGCAGCAGTCGAACCGCCCGGAACTGCGCACGGATGGCCAGTTCCTGCGTACGGACGAGGCCATTGCCGGCGCGGTGATGTACACCGCGAACCATCTCGACGTGCGCGCGATCGTCGCCTTGACGGAATCCGGCTCGGTCGCGTTGTGGATGTCGCGCATTCGCTCGGACATCCCTATTTACGCCTTCACCCGCCACGCTGCGACGCAGCGGCGCGTCACCCTTTACCGCGGCGTGTACCCGGTCGAGTTCGACGTCACGCACCCGCGCCCGGAGCAGATCTACGGCGCGATCTTCGAACGCCTGATGCGCGACGGGCTCGCGGCGGAGGATGACCTCATCATCGTCACCAAGGGCGAGTTCTCGGGTGTCTCTGGCGGCACGAACTCCATGAAGATCCTCAAGGTCCAGCGAAACCCGCAATGAGCCGGCCTGCCCGGATCCTCGCCTGGATCCTCGGCACGCTGGCATCGCTCGCGGTCGTAGCCGTGGCCGCGGCCTGGCTGGTCCTGCGCGCGAGCCTCCCGGACATCGACGGCGCGACGCCAGTCGCGGGACTCCGCGCCCCGGTAGCAATCGAGCGCGATGCGGCCGGCGTGCCCGTGATCCGCGGCGCGACGCGCGTGGACGTCGCGCGCGCCACGGGCTACGCGCACGCCCAGGATCGCCTGTTCCAGATGGACCTGCTGCGGCGGACGGGCGCCGGCGAACTCGCGGCGCTGCTCGGCGCGGGTCTGCTCGACGCCGACCGTGCCATCCGCACGCACCAGTTCAGGTCGCGTGCGCGCGAGGCGCTCGCGCTACTCACCGACGGCGAGCGGGCGCTGCTCGATGCGTACGCCGAAGGGGTGAATGCGGGCATCGCCTCGCTCGCTACGCGGCCCTTCGAGTACTGGCTGCTCGGTGAGTCGCCCGTGCCCTGGGAGGCGGAGGATTCGCTGCTCGTCGTCCATGCGATGTGGATCGACCTGCAGGGCCTCGACGACGCGGATGAGCAGCAGCGAGGCCGCCTCGCCGCGGCACTGCCCGAGTCCGTCTATCGCCTCCTCGTCGAGCCTGACGCCTCGAGCGAGGCGCCGCTCGACGGAAGCCGCCTTCCCGAAACGCCGATGCCGGGGACGGAAGCATACGACCTGCGCACTCTCGATCGGGCGCTGTTCGAGCGCCTGGATGTGCCGGCGCCCGCATCGAAGGCCGGCAGCAACAACTGGGCGGTGGCCGGCACGCGGACGCGGGGCGGCGGCGCGCTGCTCGCGAACGACATGCACCTCGGCCTGCGCGTGCCGAACATCTGGTATCGCGCGCGTCTCGTCGCGGTCGAAGAGGGCATTGACGCTTCCGGCGTCACGCTCCCGGGCCTGCCTGCCGTCATTGTCGGCAGCAATCGCCGCGTCGCCTGGGGATTCACCAACAGTTACGGCGACTTCCAGGACCTCGTGCGCGTCGAGCCGGGCGCCGGTGCGGGAAACTACGTCACCGCCGGCGGGGAGCGGCCATTCGACGTCGACACCGAGACGATCGAAATCGCCGGTGGCGAGCCGGTGGCGCTCGAGGTGCGCGGCACGATCTGGGGTCCCGTCATCGGCGAAGATGGCCAGGGACACGCACTGGCGCTCGCCTGGACCGCGCATCGCGCGGGCGCCACCGACATGGCGCTGCTCGGGCTCGAGCGGGCGCGCAATCTCGACGAGGCTGCGGCTGCCATTGGCGGGGCAGGCATGCCCGGGCAGAACGTGATGATCGCCGATGCCGACGGCCGAGTCGGCTGGGTGCTGTCGGGCAGGCTTCCGCGGCGCCAGGGTATCGACGCGCTGCGGCCCTCGGCCTGGCACCGGCCGGGCGCCGGATGGAACGGATGGGTTCCGCGCGAGGAGGGTCCGCGCCTGCTCGACCCGCCGCAGGGCTTTGCCTGGAGCGCGAATGCGCGCGTGGTCGGCGGCGAGGACTTTGCGCGGATCGGGGACGGCGACTACGCCGCAGCCGCGCGCGCGCGGCAGATCCGCGACCGGCTCGCAGCACTCGAGCGCGCGACTCCCGCCGACATGCTGGCCATCCAGCTCGACGATCGCGCCGACTACGCGGCGCGCTGGCAGCCGCTCATGCTGCACGCGCTCGAGCGCGCGGGTCTCGACGAGGCCGCGAGGCTGGTCGCCGACTGGAGCGGGCACGCGGCGACCGGCGACGCGGGTTACCGGCTGGTGCGGGATTTCGAGCGCAGGGTCGCGGCGCGCGCGTTCAGCATGATCGCGGCTCCCGCGATCGCACGCTGGCCCGCCTATGCCTGGCGCGCACCGGAGCGGTTCACGGAGGTTGCCTGGCGCATCGTCGGTGCGCGGCCGCAGAACCTGCTCGATCCGCGGTTCGCGGATTGGGACGCGTGGCTCGCCGACGTGGCGCGCCGTTCCGCCCTGGACATTCCGGCGCATTGCGCGAACCTCGCCGGTTGCGACTGGGGTGCCGTCAACACCGTGCGAATCCGGCACCCGATCAGCGAAGCGCTGCCCGCACTGGCGGGTTTCCTCGACATGCCGTCCAAGCCGCTGCCGGGTGACTGGTCCGTGCCCCGTGTGCAGTCGCGTAGCTTCGGCGCGTCGGAAAGGCTCGCGGTCTCGCCAGGGCGCGAAGCCGAGGGTTACCTGCACATGCCCGGCGGGCAGAGCGGGCATCCCCTGTCGCCGTTCTATCACGCGGGGCACGCGGACTGGGCGCAGGGGCGTCCGTCTCCGTTCCTGCCCGGACCGGCCGTGCACGTCCTGCGGCTCGCGCCGCCCGGCGCCTGATCGTTCGCGTCGCGCTATGATCGCGCCATCCGGAATTCCGAGGAGGTGGATCATGCCAGCGAGAAAATCCACGCCCACCGCGCTCGCGGCGGGATTGATCGTCACATGCGCCTGGGCGGCGGCCGCGGAGCCGCCCGCAAAGCTGTCGCCGGAAGCGGAGCGTGGCAAATACCTGGTGCGGATCGCGGGGTGCAACGACTGCCACACGGAGGGCTATGCCCTCGCCAATGGCGACATCGAAGAGTCGAAGTGGCTCACCGGCGACGCGCTCGGCTGGCGCGGGCCCTGGGGCACGACCTACGCCTCCAACCTGCGGCTGACCGCGAAGGACAAGACCGCCGAGGAATTCGTCACGCTGGCGCGCAGCCCGTTGCGCCCGCCGATGCCTTTCTTCAACCTCCGCGCGATGACGGACGGCGACGTCAAGGCGATCTATGCCTACCTGAAACATCTCGGGCCAGCGGGCAAGCCAACGCCCGCGTACGTGCCGCCGGACAAGACGCCCGCCGGACCATTCGTCCAGTTCCCGGCGCCACCGCCGGCGACGTAGCCGACAATCACGCCCAACGGGGAGAACATTGATGCCTGACCTGTGCCGGGCCTTCGGCCTGCTTGGCTTGCTCGCGGCATTTGCCGGCAGTGCGGAACCGGTCGTCGTCGAGGCCGACGGCTACGTCGACGTGGTTGCCGGCCGCGTCGTGGCGCCCGCGGTGATCGTCGTCGACGGCGAGCGCATCGTCGCGGTCAATCCGCCGGCGCGTCCCGCCGGAGCGAGGACGATCGCGCTAGCGGGCCACACCTTGCTGCCCGGGCTCATGGACGCGCACGTCCACCTCAACTACATCATCGACGAGGGCTGGGAGACCGAGCCCGTCCGCTTCACGGCCGGCGACTTTGCGCTGCGCGCCCTGCCGCACGCGTCGAAGACCCTGCTCGCGGGATTCACGACCGTGCGCGACCTCGGCACGGGGCTCGGGTTCTCGGACGTCGCGCTGATGCGGGCGATCGACAAGGGCTGGGCCGTCGGCCCGCGCGTGATCCCGGCCGGCCACGCAATCTCGATCACGGGC
>DATMEC010000205.1:0-3357 GCA_035557125.1 Steroidobacteraceae bacterium | reverse complement strand
CAGGTGATCGACGGCCGCGGCTGGCGCACGGGCGCGCCGGTCGAGAAGCGCGAGATCCCGATGTATTACCTGCGCATCACGCAGTACGCCGAGGAGCTGCTCGCGGCGCTCGACCGCCTGCCGGAGTGGCCCGACCGCGTGCGCGCCATGCAGGAGAACTGGATCGGCCGCAGCGAGGGCGTGAACCTTGCATTCCCTTACGACATCGGCGGGCAGAAGGGCACTCTTGCGGTCTTCACGACGCGCGCCGACACGATCATGGGCGTCACCTTCGTCGCAGTTGCGGCCGAGCATCCGCTTGCGGAGCTCGCGGCGGGGCGCGACGCGGGCGTGCGCGCGTTCGTAGACGAGTGCCGCCGCGGCAGCATCATGGAAGCCGACCTCGCGACCATCGAGAAGAAGGGCATCGCGACGGGATTGACGGTGCGCCATCCGCTGACGGGCGCCGAGGTCCCGGTCTGGGTGGGCAACTACGTACTGATGGCCTATGGCGAGGGCGCCGTGATGGGCGTGCCGGGTCATGACGAGCGCGACTTCGCGTTTGCGAAAAAATACGGCCTGCCGGTCATCCGGGTGATCGACGTCGGCGGCCAGCCGTACTCGACCGACGCCTGGCAGCCCTGGTATGCCGAGTACGGCCGCTGCGTGAATTCCGGCGCCTACGACGGGCTCGAGTACGCGGCCGCGACCGACGCGATTGCGCGCGACCTGGAGGAGAAGGGCCTCGGCCGCAAGCAGGTCGTCTGGAGGCTGCGGGACTGGGGCATCTCGCGCCAGCGCTACTGGGGCTGCCCGATCCCGATCATCCATTGCCCCGCCTGCGGCGACGTGCCCGTGCCGGACGACCAGCTTCCGGTGCGCCTGCCCGAGGACCTCGTCCCGGACGGTTCCGGCAACCCGCTCGGAAAGTCGAAGGCTTTCCTCGACGTGCCCTGCCCGAAGTGCGGTGCCGCCGCGCGACGCGAGACGGACACGATGGACACCTTCGTGGACTCGTCCTGGTACTTCTTCCGCTACGCGTCGCCCGGCAACGACGCCGCGATGGTGGACTCGCGCGCGAACTACTGGATGCCGGTCGACCAGTACATCGGCGGCATCGAGCACGCCATCCTGCACCTGCTGTACTCGCGCTTCTGGACGCGCGTCATGCGCGACTGCGGCCTGACGGACGTGGACGAGCCGTTCCAGCGCCTGCTGACGCAGGGCATGGTCCTGAACGAGATCTGGTTCCGCAGGCCCGCCACGGGACGCATCACCTACCACGACCCTGCAAACGTGGAGGCGTCCGGGGAAGGCGAGGCGCGCACCGGCGTGCTGCGCTCCGATGGACAGCCGCTCGAGTACGGTGGCGTCGGCACGATGTCGAAGTCGCGCCGGAACGGCGTTGACCCGCAGGCGCTGGTGGAGCGTTACGGCGCCGACACGGCGCGCCTGTTCACGATGTCAAACGTCCCGCCCGAGCACACCTTCGAGTGGTCCGACGAGGGCGTGGAGGGAGCGTTCCGGTTCATGAAGAGGCTGTGGAAGCTCGTGCACGCGCACGTCGAGGGCGGGCCTGCCGCGAAGCCCGAGCCGGACGCGCTCGATGGCGCCGCGCGCGAACTGCGCCGCCAGGTACACCAGGCCCTCGTCAAGGTCGGCGACGACATCGGCCGCCGGCGCATGTTCAACACGGCGATCGCCGCCGCGATGGAGCTCTACAACGCGCTCGCCGCGTACCAGGACCGCTCGGCCCAGGGTCGCGCGGTGATGCAGGAGGCGCTCGACCTCGTCGTGCTGATGCTCTCGCCGATCGTTCCGCACGCGACCCAGGCGATGTGGCGCGCGCTCGGGCATTCGACCCTGCTCGTCGACGAGCGCTGGCCGGAGCCAGATGCCGCGGCACTGGTGAAGGACACGATCGAGATCGTCGCCCAGGTCAACGGCAGGCTGCGCGCGCGGATCTCCGTGCCGGCGGCGGCCGACGAATCGGCCGTGCGCGAGAAGGCGCTTGCCGATCCCGGCGTCGCCAAGTTCGTCGAGGGCAGGCCGGTGCGCAAGTTCATCTACGTGCCGGGCAAGCTCGTGAACGTGGTGGTTTGATGCGCCGCGCCGCCTGGGCAATCGCGCCGCTGCTGCTGCTCGCGGGCTGCGGCTTCCACCTGCGCGGCCAGACACCGCTGCCCGCGGCGGTGGCGAGTCCGTTCGTCGAGTCCGAGGACCCTTACTCGCCGCTCTACGCGGCGCTCGACAAGCGCCTGCGCGCCGCGGGCGCGACGCCTGCGGCGGATGCCACCACCGCGACCGCGGTGATCCGGCTGCACGTGGACGAATCCGGCCGCGAGCTCCTGTCCGTCACCGCCGACAACAAGCCGGGCGAGTACGAGGTCTACTACGCCGCCGAGTTCTCGGTGTCGAGCGGTGCGACCGAGCTCCTGCCGCGCAACCTGGTGAGACTCACGCGCGACTACGGCTACGACGAGTCGGCGGTGCTCGCCAAGGAGCACGAGGAGCATTCGCTGCGCATCGCGCTCGCGGGCGAGGTCGCGGACCTCATCCTGCGGCGGCTGGCGGCCCTGTGAACCTGTCGACCTTCGAGGTCTTCAAGGTCGGAGTGGGGCCGTCGTCGTCGCACACGATGGGGCCGATGCTGGCCGCGCGCTTCTTCGTGACCGACCTCGCGGCGATGGGCCTGCTCGAACGCACCGCGGAAGTCTTCGTGCAGCTCTACGGATCCCTGGCGCTGACCGGCCTTGGCCACTGCACGGACCGGGCGATCCTGCTCGGCCTCGAGGGCCACGATCCATCCGAGTTCGACCCCGCGGTGATGGAGCCGACGCTCGCGCGCATCCGCGGCACGCAGCGCATCCGGCTCGCCGGCCGGCACGAGATCGCCTTCGACGAGCCGATGAACCTCCTGTTCCACCGCGACCAGATGCTGCCGGGACACTCCAATGGCATGCGCTTCACCGCGCGGGACGCGGCGGGACAGACGCTGCTGGCTGAAGAGATGTACTCGATCGGCGGCGGCGCCGTGCAGCGCGAGGACGAACCGGAAGCCGGGTCCGGGGCCGGCACGCCGGCGGAGGTTCCGCTGCCCTTCGCCAACGGCGAGGAGCTGCTCGCGCAGTGCGCGCGCGCCGGCCTCTCCATCGACGGGTTGATGCGCGTCAACGAGCGCGCGATGCGAAGCGACGCCGAGATCGACGCGAAGCTCGATCGCATCTGGAACGTCATGCAGGCCTGCGTGCAGCGCGGATTCGCAGCCGAGGGCATCCTGCCCGGCGTCCTCAAGGTGCCGCGCCGCGCGCCGCGCCTGAAGCGCGAACTCGACGCGGAGACGCCGGAGGGTCCCGTCGACCCGATGGAATGGGTCAA
>DATMEC010000204.1:0-3069 GCA_035557125.1 Steroidobacteraceae bacterium | reverse complement strand
TCGTACACCGCGTAGGGCTGCTTGCGGCGCAGGTCCCATTCGACGCCCGAGCCGCGAAGCATCGGGCCCGTGAATCCGAGCTGCAGCGCACGCTCGGGCGTGACGACGCCGATGTTGACGGTTCGCTGCTTCCAGATGCGGTTGTCCGTCAGGAGCGTCTCGTACTCGTCGACGCAGGCCGGGAAGCGGTCGGTGAAGTCCGCGATGAAGTCGAGGAGCGAGCCCGACCGCGCGGCGTTGCGGCGCTTCAGGTCGCTTTGGCTGCGGTACTTCGACTCCTTGTACTGCGGCATCGTCGCCGGCAGGTCGCGATAGACGCCGCCCGGCCGGTAGTAGGTGGCGTGCATGCGCGTGCCCGAGACCGCCTCGTAGCAGTCCATCAGGTCCTCGCGCTCGCGGAACGCGTACAGGAACACCGTCATCGCGCCGATGTTGAGCCCGTGCGAGCCGATCCACATCAGGTGGTTCAGGATCCGGGTCATCTCGTCGAACATCGTGCGGATGTACTGCGCGCGCTCCGGCGCCTCGATGCCAAGCAGCCTCTCGATCGCGCGCACGTAGGCGTGCTCGTTGCACATCATGGACACGTAGTCGAGGCGGTCCATGTAGCCGATCGAATGGTTGAAGGGCTTCGACTCCGAGAGCTTCTCGGTCGCGCGGTGCAGGAGGCCGATGTGCGGGTCCGCCTTCTGGATCACCTCGCCGTCCATTTCCAGAACGAGGCGCAGCACGCCGTGCGCTGCCGGGTGCTGCGGCCCGAAGTTCAGCGTGTAGTTCTGGATCTCAGCCATGGCCGCCCTTCCCCGGCGCACCGGGCGTACGTTCCTTGCGGATCACCTTCGGCACCGTGACCCGCGGCTCGATGCTGACGGGCTCCTGGACGACGCGGCCTCGCGCCGGGTCGTAACGCACTTCCACGTAGCCGGACAGCGGGAAGTCCTTGCGGAACGGGTGGCCGATGAAGCCGTAGTCGGTGAGGATGCGACGCAGGTCCGGGTGGCCACGAAACAGGATGCCGTAAAGGTCGAAAGCCTCCCGCTCGAACCAGTTCGCCGCGGCCCAGACCTCCACCACCGAGTCGACCATCGGCGGCTCGCCCGCGGGGCAGTAGCAACGCAGCCGCAGGCGCGTGTTGCGCGACACGGACAGCAACTGGAAGGAGACCGCGAAGCGCCCCTCGTCCGCCGGCGCTTCATGGCGCGGTCCGCGCTCGACGCCGCGGCTGAAGCCGCTCGTAGTCGCCTCGAGAGTCGTCCATTCCGAGCGCCCGAAGTCAAGGTAGTCGACGCCGGAGAGGTCAATGAGCTGCTCGAACGCGAGGTCGGGCGCGTCCCGGAGTTCCTTGCAGATTGCCAGCAGGTCTGCCGGCGCGACGTCGACTGCGTATTCGCCGGGCAGTGACGCAGCCGGCCGGGCGCGATCGCCAAACCGGGTTGCGATGGCCCGCGCGGTCGCCTCGACGCGGCTCATGCCGAACCGCGCGCGATGGTGCTGGTGCGGCGGATCTTGTCCTGGAGCTGCAGGATCCCGTAAACGAGCGCCTCCGCAGTCGGCGGGCAACCCGGCACGTAGATGTCTACCGGCACGATGCGGTCGCAGCCGCGCACGACGGCGTACGAATAGTGGTAGTAGCCACCGCCGTTCGCGCAGGAGCCCATCGAGATCACCCAGCGCGGTTCCGGCATCTGGTCGTAGACCTTGCGCAGCGCGGGCGCCATCTTGTTGACGAGGGTCCCTGCCACGATCATCACATCGGATTGTCGAGGGCTGCCGCGGAACACGACGCCGAACCGGTCGAGGTCATAGCGCGCCGCGCCAGCATGCATCATCTCCACCGCGCAGCAGGCGAGCCCGAAAGTCATCGGCCACAGTGACCCGGTGCGCGCCCAGTTCATCAAGTTGTCGACGCTGGTCGTGACGAAGCCGCGTCCCTGCACGACGGGCGCGAGCTCGGGGGCTGCCTCGGTCAATCCCATTCGAGCGCCCCTTTCTTCCATTCGTAGATGAAACCGACCACGAGCACGGCGAGGAAGACGCCCATCGACACGAGGCCAAAGCCGCCGACCGTGTCGAGCGACACGGCCCACGGGAAGAGGAACGCGATCTCGAGGTCGAAGATGATGAAGAGGATCGCGACCAGGTAGTAGCGGACGTCGAACCTCGAGCGGGTGTCCTCGAAGGGCTCGAACCCGCACTCGTAGGCGGAGACTTTCTCGACGTCCGGGCGGCGCGGACCCAGGACCCACCCGAGCACGAGCAGCAGCAGGCCGAAGCCGCCGGCGACCGCGAGAAAGATCAATATCGGCAGGTAGTTATGAAGCAAGCTTGCGACCGTGTTCGGGAGCGGGATGAGCCCCGCAAGCCGGCCGCATTGTAACCGTCCGGCCGTCCGCTTGGGACCCCCGGTACGGACTGCTGCATGACTCAAATGGTGCCGGCGGTCGGACTCGAACCGACACGGGTTTCCCCACTAACCCCTCAAGCTAGCGCGTCTACCAATTCCGCCACGTCGGCACTGAAAAAACGATCAGGTTCCCGGCTGTTCGTCGCCCGGCCCGGGCGGATTCGCCGGCGCAGTATCCGGCAGGGCCGGCACTGCGTCGCCGTCGACGCCCGAAGCCGGCGCCGGTTCGGTCACGACGGTATCGACGATGCTCTTCGGCGCCTCGACGCGCGGTCGAGTCGCGAACCAGGCGAGCGACATGCTCGTCAGGAAGAACAGCGTTGCGAGCACGGCTGTGAGCTTCGAGAAGAAAGTCGCCGACCCGCGCGCGCCGAAGACCGTCCCCGAGGCGCCCGACCCGAAACCGGCGCCCGCGTCGGCGCCCTTGCCCCGCTGTAGCAGCACGAGCGCGACGATCGAAAAGCACAGGAGTCCGTGCAGGAATGTAATCAGGTGTTGCAGCATGTCCGTCCAGCTCTTGCCAAGCCGTCAGCGGCTGGCGGCAGCGCAGATGCCCGCGAATTCGTCCGCCTTGAGCGATGCGCCGCCGATCAGTCCGCCGTCCACATCGGCCATCGCGAACAGCTCCGCGGCATTCGCCGCCTTGACGCTGCCCCCGTACAGGA
>DATMEC010000203.1:0-9200 GCA_035557125.1 Steroidobacteraceae bacterium | reverse complement strand
TTCGAATCTCACCCTCTCCGCCAATCAACGCTTTCGTATTGGCCGCCCGGATGGAAACATCAGGGCATCGCTTGTCTCGACCGTTCGCCTCGGTTTGATGACCACCGCTTTGACGGAATCAGTCCTCGGCGTCGGTTTTGGCACGGCGGCTTTAACGCTGTTGGATTTGCGTTTGGTCTTCCTAGAGGCGGCGCGGATATTCCGGGGTTTGGATTTGCGTGCCATTGTCGAATCACCTCGCGCGGCTTTGACCATGTCGGGATCGGCTTGAATCTACGCTCGGAATTCCCGCCGAGCAACGGTCCAATGGCTGCTGTTGCGCCGAAAGCGAAACTTGAACACCGGCAGGGTCGCAAGATCCTCATGAGTTCAAATCTCACCCTCACCGCCAGTCCTTGAGGCCCGCTTCGCGACGGGGTTCACGGTGCCTTGTAGTCCGGGCCGCGCCGGAAACGCAGTTCGGCCAATGTGGGGATCAACGTGCCATGGGGGGCGGGTTTATTGCCTCGCCAAGTCCGATGCTCCACGCGATGCAGCAGCTCTTTGCCGCACTGACCGGGCGTCTGCGCCGGGCCGCGGCATCACCGCAGCGGATGGGACTCGTAGTTCACCTCGCGCTGACGTTTGCGCTGGTGGGCGCCTTCGCCATCGCGGCGAACCACCTGGCCCGGCAGGGCACGCTACTGATCGAGAAGACCGACACGGTCGTGGTCAGCCAGCCGCTCCCTGTTGCGCCGGCCCGGGAAGCGCCGGCTCCGGTCGCCATCGCGTCACCCGAAGTTCCGGCCGAGCCCCTCTCGACGGCTGGACTATTGCGGGCATCCGAGATCCACGCGCGGCTCACCTTGGCACACGCGGATGCGCCCGATCCGGGGTCCCGGGAGCAGCTGGACGAAGCGACCGCGGTGGTCCATGCCGAATCCAGGAAGTTCGCGGGCGCCGCGGCAAGCTCGCAAACCGCCCATTCGCTCATCGAGCAGGTTCACGCCCAGCTGCCGGCGGCGGACGCGCTCGTTAGCGTCGCAAATGACCGTCGCGGGCTCGTCAACGACTACCTGCAGCAGTACGAAGCGATGGACGCGCAGATGAAGGCGTCGCTGGACCGGGCATGGAAGATCTTCGGTCGCGTAATCGCCCGGGAGTCCCTCATCGAATTGAGCCGCCAGCTCGACGAGTTGCGGCCGACTCTTGCAAGCGGCGGCACCGCTGGCACTGTCGGGGGAATGGACATGGCCGCGTTGGCTCCGGCACTCGTTGCGTTTGCAGCGATCCTCGAAAGGGACCGGGATAGCCTCGCGCGGTCCCAGGGTGGGGAATGGGTCAGGCGCATGCAGACCGGGCATGCGTCCCTGGCGGGCATTCATGGCCGTTTACAGGCTGCAAACGACAACCTGGGAATGATGCGGGTTGCATTTGCCGGTGCATCGAACGCGCTGACACAGGAGATCCGAAGCACCCGGGTGCGCGTCGCCAAGGTTTCACCGCCGACGGCCTTGTCAAAGCCGGGCGACCAAGCTGGAAGTCCGGCGGCGCCGGCGGGAGCCGTGCCGCAAGCCGCCGCTCCTGTCGAGGTCCAGCCAGCGCCGACGACGAGTATCACGATTACGGATGGCCGAGGACTGCAGCGGTCATGGCTGCTGGGCCTGAGCGTTGCCGTCCTCATGTTGCTTCTCGTGCTGTCGCTGCTCATGGCCATCCGCATCGTGCGCCCCATCCGCGGCCTCCTGCAGGCGACCCGCAGCATCGCGGGCGGCGAACTGGAGACGCGTGCCCCGCGCGGCGGGATCGACGAACTCGACGCGCTCGCCGTGTCCTTCAACGCGATGGCCACCGAACTCCAGGCCGCCCGGGCATTGACTCTCGACCACCAGAACGTGCTCGAGGCGCGGGTCGACGAACGCACGCGCCAGCTGCGGCACCTCGCGGAGCACGATCCCCTCACGGAGCTTCCGAACCGCAGGCAGCTCTTTTCCCAGCTCGAAATGGCGCTGGAACGTGCAACCGCGCGGAGGACGCTCGTCGGCGTAATGGTCCTCGACCTGGACAACTTCAAGAACATCAATGACAGCAAGGGACACGCTTTTGGCGACATGGTGCTGCAGGCGGTGGCGCAGCGTCTCGAGAATGTCGTCGCGCCATTCGGGTTCTCGGCACGCCTTGGAGGGGACGAGTTCACGGTCGTGCATGCCGAAGCCGACAGTGCGAACGAAATCTGCGAAGCGGCGGCGGCGATCCAGCGGGCGTTCCAGCAGCCACTGACGGTCGACGGCCAATGCCTGCTGATCAGCCTCAGCATCGGGGCCAGCTTCTTTCCGTCTCACGCCCGGACAGCCGACGCACTGCTGCGGGCGGCGGACGCGGCCCTGTTCCAGGCGAAGGCCCTGGGCCGGAACCAGACGAGCGTGTTCAGCGCAGAGCTTCTCGACGCCGCCGCGTCGCGATTCAATACGGAACAGGGGCTACGTCACGCCATCGAGAACGGCGAGTTCGAGCTCGTCTTCCAGCCCGAGGTGGACCTGCACACGTTTCAGGTGCCGCTGGTCGAGGCGCTGCTTCGCTGGCGGCTGCCGGATGGCCGGCTCGCGCCACCCGCCGATTTTCTTGGCGTTGCCGAGGATTCTGGACTCATCACGGAGATCAGCGACTGGGTTCTGAGCTCCGCGATCGACGCGGCGTCCCGGTGGCGTGATGCCGGATGGCTGGATGTTCGCGTCGCCATCAACGTGTCCGCGCGACAAATACTGGGCGCAGGCTTCGTCGAGCGGGTCGAGCAACTCCTGGCGGCGAAAGGCGTTCCCGTGAGCTGCATCGAGATCGAGCTCACCGAGAACGTGCTCCAGACCGGCGCACAGACGATCGACACCCTGCACCGGCTCAGGGCGGCCGGCATCGGCATTGCGCTCGATGACTTCGGCGCAGGTTACTCTTCGCTCGCCTCACTCGAGCAGCTGCCGCTGACGCGAGTCAAGCTCGACCGCAGCCTCATGGCCGGAATCGTGGACAGCAAGCGTTCGCAGGCCATCGCGCGGGCCATCGTGGGCCTCTGTGAGAGTCTGGGTCTCGAGATCACCGCCGAAGGCATCGAGCATCCGGACCAGTTGGGCCCGCTCCTGTCCGCGCGTTCCGTCTTCGTGCAGGGCTACCTGCTCTCCCATCCCTTGCCGCACGGCGAAGTCCGGGCCGCGGTGTCCGAAATGCCGCAGCGCATGCGCAAGATCCTCGGCCCGCGCGCTGGATCGCCGCCGGCGGTCGACCCAGTTTCGCACAAGCCCCGGCTGAGGGGTGCCGGCTAGCTGCCCCGGGATCGCCGGCCTTCCGAGTTCGGCGGTATGCGAAAATCTTTCGCGTGGCCGACAATCGATGCAGCGACACTTTCGGGTTGCGCCTGA
Source organism: Steroidobacteraceae bacterium (assembly GCA_035557125.1). GTDB lineage: Bacteria > Pseudomonadota > Gammaproteobacteria > Steroidobacterales > Steroidobacteraceae > SCUD01. The sequence goes on along the minus strand of DATMEC010000203.1, from coordinate 5,811 downwards.
CGGAACGCGACATGCGCCGTCTTGCGGAGTCCGCGACCGAGAGCTTGCTGGTTCGGCTGGCAGGCTTGCGCGACGACGTGCCCTGGCGCGGCGCGAAGCGGGCGGACCTCGAGAAGATCCTGCGCGAGCCGGCGCCGGAACAAGGCCAGGACCCGGTGAAAGTTCTGGAGCGCGCGGTGCAGGACATCCTGCCCATTGCCGGGCGGGTGGATCACCCGCGCTTTTTCGCATTCGTGCCGTCCGCGCCGACCTGGCCCGGCGTGATCGCCGATTTCCTGGCCGCCGGGTTCAATACCTTCCAGGGCACCTGGCTGGGTGCGGGGGCGCCGAGCCAGGTCGAGCTGGTCGTGATTGACTGGATCCGCGACTGGATCGGCTACCCGGAATCGGCCGGCGGGCTCTTCACGTCGGGAGGTTCCGCGGCCATCCTCGACGCGTTCGTGGCCGCCCGTGAAAAGGCGGGTGCGCCGGACCGCCCGGCGATTTTCCTGAGCGACCAGACGCACTCGGCGGTCGAGCGCGCGGCGCGCATCATCGGCGTGCGGCCGGAGGCCATCGTGGTCGTGCCGTCAGACGCGGATTACCGGCTGGCGCTGCCGGCGCTCGGGGAGGCCGTCCGCAAGGCGAGGGCCGACGGTCTCTCGCCGATTGCCGTCTGCGCGAATGCCGGCACGACGAATACCGGCGCAATCGACCCGCTTCCTGAGATCGCGGATTTCTGCGCGGCCGAGGACATCTGGCTGCATGTCGACGGCGCCTACGGCGGCTTTGCCGTGCTCAGTGACGCCGGCCGGATCTTGCTGGCCGGCATCGAGCGCGCGGACTCGATCAGCCTCGACGCGCACAAGTGGCTGTACCAGCCATTCGAGGCCGGCTGCGTGATGGTCAAGGACGTCGGCGACCTCGTGCGCGCGTTCAGCGTGAATCCCGATTACCTGCAGGACACGAAGCTCGGGCTCGAGCACGTCAATTTCGCGGACCGCGGTTACCAGCTGACGCGCTCCTTCCGTGCCTTGAAAGTGTGGATGTCGATCCAGACGTTTGGTCTCGCCCGCTTCCGCGAGGCGATTGCGCGCACGATCCAGTTTGCGTCCGATGCAGGCGCGCTCGTCGCCGGATCGGAGAGCCTCGAGCTCCTGGGTCCGCCGTCGCTGGGCGTTCTGTGCTTCCGCTACCGGCCCCGGGACGCCGGCTGGACGCCGGCGCGGATCGACGCGCTGAACGAGGCCATCCAGGGGCGCGTCATCCAGTCCGGCGCGGCGATGATCTCGTCGACGCGGCTGCGAGGAACCTACTCGCTGCGCCTGTGCATCATGTCCCACCAGACGACCTGGGACGACGTGACTGGGACGATCCGGCGGATCGAGGCGTTCGGGCACGAACTGTCACGCGCCTGAGCCGGGCGATGTCGGCCGGACGATCCACATCGATCGCGGCGCTCGGCAGTTCGACTGCGACGACCTTCCGCGCCGGATCGCGCAGCAGCTCGCGCGCACCCTGATCGCCGCGAAGGCGCCGCACCGCGCGGAACACGCCGCGCGGCAGCAGTGCCGGGGGTCCGAGCACGCCCCCTGCCAGGGTCGCGACGATCGCATCGGGCCGGGCTCGCGAGGCCGCCGCCAGCAACTCGAGATCCGCGGGTCCGAGCGCCACCTGGTCGGCGAGGATGACCAGCGCCGCGCGGGCGGATCGCGGCAATGCTTCGATGCCGGCCACGAGCGAGCTCGCAAGCCCCTGCCGCCATTTCCGGTTCACGACGACCTTCACGGTCACTCCGGACAGTTCCTTCCGCAGGCGCGCTGAATGCGCGCCGAGGACGACGAGGCAGCCGGCAGGTCCGCTCGCGAGCGCGACGCGGGTGGCGCGACGCAGCAGCGACTCGCGCCCGACGTGCGCGAGCTGCTTGGGAGCGCCGAAGCGGCGCGCACCCCCCGCTGCGAGCAGGACGACCCACGGGCGCGCTATCATCGGCGGCATGCGTAAAGAATACGCGAGCTTGCGCCGCCGGCCATTGCTGGCGCCGGTCTGGATCGCGGCGCTCGCGGGCCTCGTCGTCATCGGAATCGGGTTCTGGCTCGTCACCGCGGCCTCGACGACGACCATCTTCGTCATGCGCCACGCGGAGAAGCTCACCGTGAATCCCGACGACCGGGACCCGGCGCTCGCGCCGGCGGGCGAGGCGCGGGCACTCGAGCTTGCGCAGCATTTCGGCGGGGCGCCCAGGGAACAGGCGCTTGACGCGATCATCGTCACGGAGCTGCGCCGGACCCAGGACACGGTGCGCCCGCTCGCGAACCGGCTCGGCATCCCGGTGATCGTCGCGAAGGCCGAAGACCCCATTGGCGCGGCGAAGCGCGCTCTCTCGGAGTATCGCGGCGGCCGTATCCTGATCGTCGGCCATTCGGACACGGTGCCCGAGATCGTCAAGGAACTGTCCGGCGTGGACGTCGGGCCGATGTCCGAGGCCGATTACGGGATCCTCTACGTGGTTGCGGTGCCGCGCTTCAGCCGCGCGGCCGTCACGCGCTTCGACCTCCCTTAGCGGCGATTGCCCGCTCGACGAACGCCTGGTGCTTGCCGATCCGTAGGTCGGCCAGGACGGCGTCCGCGATGCGGCGGCGTGCGTCGATCAGGAAAGTAGCTCGCCTCACGCCGATGCCGAGGGGCCCGTCGACGCCGTAGGCCCGGATGACCGCCTTGTCCTCGTCCGACAGCAACGTGAAGGGCAGGGCGTGCTCCTCGCGGAAGCGGCCGTGGCTCTCCGGCGATTGCGGGCTGATGCCGACGACGCGCAAGCCCGACGCCACGATCCGCGCGTGCAGGTCGCGCAGGTCGCAGGCTTCCCGCGTGCAGCCCGGGGTGAAGTCGGCCGGGTAGAAATAGAGGATCAGCGGACCGTCATCGACCAGGCTGGCAAGACTGTTCGACTGGCCGTCCTGGTCGGGCAACGTAAAGTCGGGCGCCTCGGTCCCAGCCTTCAGCATGGTCAAGAGTCCTCGTGCGACTCCGGGCCGCGGTAAACCGTCTCCATCACGCCGTAGTTGGACCGGTGCATGCCCAGGCGGCCGTACACCGACTGGGCCTTGTGGTTGCCGCGGTCGACGTATAGCCGGATGCCGCAAACGCGCGGGTCCTCGCGAGCGATCCGCGCCAGGTGCTCGAACAGGGCCCTGAAAACGCCGTCACCCCGGTTATCGGGCATCACGTACACCGACTGGATCCACAGGAATTGGCCATTTCGCCAGTCGCTCCACTCGAACGTGGTCATGAGCTGGCCGACAACATGCCCGTCGCTTTCCGCCAGGTAGTAGCAGCCGAGCCGGTCGTCCGCGAGGACGGCCTGGACGCCGGCCTGCAGCACCGCCGGGTCGAGCACCTGGCCTTCGGTTTCCGAGGCGAGCGCGGCATTGGCCGCGACGATGAAGGGCAGGTCCGCAGGAGTCGCGTCACGAATCTTCATGGGCCTGAAAGGTACCCGATCGCGAGGATGGCCGCCCCATGCGGAAAACCCTTGGCTTGCCGCCCCGGCGCGGCCTCTTTACAATCCCGCCCCTCATTCATGGGGCGGTAGCTCAGCTGGGAGAGCGTCGCGTTCGCAATGCGAAGGTCGAGGGTTCGATCCCCTTCCGCTCCACCAATTTCCCTTCTTTCTGTCGTTGACAGTCACCGGTCGCAAGCCTAGCGTGAAGCCGGGGCGTGGCAACCAGCGACGCCCGCATTGGCGTCGAACATTTCTGGAGAACAGTCATGGCAGCGAGGAAGAAACCGAAGAGGGCCGCACGCCGTTCGGTACGGCGCAAGGTGGCACGCAAGAAGAGGGTCGTGCGACGGAAAGTTGCTCGCAGGACGACGGCGGTACGGCGCAAGGCCAAGGCCCGCAAGGTCTCGGCACGCGTGAAGGCCAGGTCGGCCGTGCGCAAGGTGAAGCGCAAGGTGCGCAAGGCCGCACGCTCGACCCGCCGGCAAGTGAAGTCCGTCAAGCGCGGAGCGAAGTCGGCCATTCGCAGCACTGCGAGGAACGCCCGCGCGGCGACCCGGACGGCCGAGAAAGCGGCGAACCAGTTCGTGAGTGCGACCGCCGACAAGGTCGAGCAGGCAACCGTCTCCGTCGACCAGTCACTGGCCGAACCGCGGCCGATCGTCTCGGCACCGCCTGCACAGGCAGCCTGACTCGTCGCAAGCCGATTCCCTTGCCCGAGACCGGTCCACATGGACCGGTCCTCGGGTAAGATTTTGCTCCGCCGCCCCGGTAGCTCAGTGGATAGAGCGGCCGCCTCCTAAGCGGCAGGTCGTCGGTTCAACTCCGGCCCGGGGCGCCAGATAACAAAAGACTGACATGCAAATGCGGCACCGCCTGACTTTGGGTTCCGCGGGGTTCCGGTCAGGATCCAGACTGGTTCGGGACCTGTCCGCACAGCGTGATGTTCTTGAACAAGTCAATCTCGACCGCCGCCCTTTCAGGCCTTGCCACAGCCGGCATGTGGATGCCGCCGACTTTCGCCCAGGAAGTTCCGCGTCAGCCATCTCCGAACATCGTGCCGCAGCAACCCGCAAGGCCGCCGGTTACGGTCGAGTGTCCCAACGGACATAACTACAGGCTGTCGACGGGAAGCGACGGCGGGGTGTGCAAGATTTATGTCGACCGCGGCAAGGTCACTGGCGGTTTCTGTACGGACGGCTCGAATTCGGCCCTTCAGACGTGCGCGACAGGCTGTAAGGAGATGACGGGCTCCGGAGCCTGCGACAGGCAGGATCCGTCTGCACCCAATGACGAAACGTCGGGCGGCGCGTAACTCAAAGTTGGCTGCGCCTGTCCGGTATAATGTTGCAGGCCATGAGCCGTTCCCTGCGCGAACTCTACGAATCGAGCCCGTTCTCGAGCGCTCAGGCGCCCTACGTCGAGGAGCAATACGAGCGCTTCCTCGCTGACCCGTCCAGTGTCAGCGCGGAATGGCGTGAATTCTTCGCCCCGTTCGGGTCCGGCGCGCGCCCGCAGGCCGGTCCGGCTCCTGGGAGGCCGGAGCCGAAGCCGGCGCAACCTTCGACCGCGGCGCCAGCCCACCCGACGCCCACAACGGATGTCGAGAAGCAGTCGTCCGTCTCGCGCCTGATCCAGTTCTACGCGAACCGCGGCCATCTCATCGCGGACATCGACCCGCTCGGGCTGATGCAGCGCCCCATGCCGCGCGTGCTCGATCCGGCCTACGTCGGCCTCACCGAGGCCGATATGGACACGGTGTTCCACACGGCGAGCCGCACCGGAGGCGTCGAGAAGCAGTTGAAGCTGTCGGAGATCCTGCGGCAGCTCCGGCACATCTACACCGGCCGCATCGGCGCCGAGTTCGCCCACGTCTCGACCAGCGAGGAGCGGCTGTGGCTGCAGGACCGTTTCCAGGACGGGATGCTTCATCACCGCTTCACGAATGACGAACGCCTGGGATTTCTCTGGCAGCTCACTGCCGCCGAGGGGCTCGAGCGCTACCTGCACACGCGCTACGTCGGCCAGAAGCGATTCTCACTCGAGGGCGGCGACGCGATGATCGCGCTGCTCGACGACGTCGTGCAACGCAGCGGGGCGGGCAGCGTCGAGGAGATCGTGATCGGCATGGCCCACCGCGGCCGGCTCAACGTGCTGGTCAATGTGCTCGGCAAGTCGCCCTTGACGCTGTTCTCGGAATTCGAGGGCAAGCACGAGGCGAAGGGATATGGCGGCTCGGGCGACGTGAAGTACCACAAGGGCTTCTCGGCGGACTTGCGCACGGCCGGCGGCAACGTCCACGTCGTGCTGGCGTTCAACCCGTCGCACCTCGA
>DATMEC010000202.1:0-10387 GCA_035557125.1 Steroidobacteraceae bacterium | reverse complement strand
CGCGCGCTGCAGGGGGCGCGGGCGGCCCTGGCGCGCGCGCATTCCGTCGATCGCGTGCGCGAGCTGACGGCGCGGGCTGCGCCGTTCGTCGCGCGGCGGGAAGCGTACGTAGCCTCGGAAACCCTCGCGATCGGCGAGGCCCGCGGCAGGTGGGTCACGCCGGCAGGCCACGCGCAAGGCGGCGTCATCCTCTACTTCCACGGCGGCGGGTTCATCGCCGAGTGCCGCGCGATCCACGATCCGCTGCTCGCGGCGATCGGCCGTGCGGCCGGCGCGCGCGGGCTCATGATCGACTACCGGCTCGCGCCGGAGCATCCGTATCCCGCTGCGACCGACGACTGCTTCTCGGCCTGGAACTGGATGCTGTCGTCTGGGTTCGACCCGGCTCGCGTCGTGTTCGCCGGCGACTCATCGGGCGGCAACCTCGCGCTCGTCACCGCGATGCACGCCCGCGACGAAGGCCTGCCGCTGCCGGCCGCGATCGTCCTGATGTCGCCCGTGCTCGACCTGACTTTCGGCGGACCGTCGTTCACGCGCAACGACGGCATCGACCCGATGTTCCGCGCCGAGACCGCGCGGCGGCTCCAGGACTGGTACGCCCCGGACCTCGACCTTGCGGACCCGCGCATCTCGCCCCTGTTCGGGCGCGCCGACGGCCTGCCGCCCACGCAGCTGCACGTCGGCAGCCCGGAAATCCTGCTCGACGACACGCTGCGCTACGCGGCCAAGGCATCGGGCTCGATCGCGGCGGTCTGGCACGGCATGCCGCACGTGTTCCCCGCCATCCGCGGGCTCGTCGACGGCGACCGCGCGATCGCCGAGATGGCCGACTTCATCCGCGCGCACACGTCCGAGGCCACGCGCGGTGCCTGAAAACGTCTCAATGCATCCGCTCGCACGACACGTAATCGACGTCCTGGACTTCCCTCAGCCGGGCATCCTGTTCCGCGACATCACGCCGCTGCTGCGCTCGCACTTTCAGCAAGCCGTCGCCGCGCTCGACGCGCTCTGGAGCGATCGCGAGTGGTCCGAGGCGGAGGCGGTGGCCGGCATCGAGTCGCGGGGCTTCATCCTGGCCGCGGCGCTCGCCGAGAAGCGCGGCAAGGGATTCGTGCCGGTGCGCAAGAAAGGCAAGCTGCCGCCGCCCATCGTGGAGCGGAAGTACGACCTCGAATACGGCTCGGGCGTGCTGGAAATGCAGCGCGGAGAGGGGCGGCTGATCCTCGTGGACGACGTGCTCGCGACCGGCGGTACGCTCGGTGCCTCCGCGGCGCTCGCGACGGACGCGGGCTTTCGCGTGCTGCACGCGGGCGTCCTGATCGACCTCGGCATCAAGAGGGACTTCCGCTGCCTCGGCGAGGCGCCGCGCGCCGTGATCCGCTATGGCGACTGATGCCTTCGCGATCCTCGTCGCGATGGCGCTGCCCGCGGAATCAGCGGGCGTGTTCCAGGCCGCGGGCGTCGAGGTGCTCTATACCGGCGTCGGCAAGGTCAACGCGGCGATCGCGCTGACGCGGCGCATCGCGCGCCTGCGCCGCGAGAGCCGCGGGCCGCCGCTCGTCGTCAACTTCGGCACGGCCGGCAGCGCCCGCATCCCGGCGCGCACGCTCGTTGCCTGTCGGCACTTCGTTGACCGCGACATGGACGTCGGCGCGCTCGGCTTCGCGCCCGGCACCACGCCCTTCGACGAGTTTCCGCCGATGCTCGAGTTTCCCGCGGTGTTCGCGGGCCTGCCGGAGGCCGTGTGCGGCTCAGGCGACTCGTTCGCGACGGTCGACCACGGCCCCGCCTGCGACGTCGTGGACATGGAGGCCTACGCGCTCGCGAAGGCCTGCCGCGTCGAAGGCGCCGGCTTTGCCTGCGCGAAATACGTGAGCGACGGCGCGGACGAGAACGCCGCGCTGCACTGGAAGGCGAACGTGGCCGGCGCCGCCGACCGGTTCCTCGCGCTCTACCGCGAGCTCGTCACGCGGACAGGCGCGAGCCTTGCTTGAGGGCGATATAGCCCCGGACCATTTCCAGCGCGCTCTTCGTGCAGGGCGGCAGTTCCGTGTCGCTCGTCCCGAGCGGCGTCACGCGCTCGCCCCAGCGCAACACGTGCGCCGACCAGGACAGTCCCGCGCCAAAGCCGGTCAGCAGCAGGTTGCAGCCGGGCGTGACGCGGCCTTCCTCCAGCGCCTCGACGAGCGCGACGGGCACGGTCGCCGAGGACATGTTGCCGTAGCGCTGGATGTTGACGATGCAGCGCTCCATCGGGATGCCGGCGCGCTTCGCGACCGCCTCGATGATGCGCAGGTTCGCCTGGTGCGGCACCACGAGGTGCACGTCGTCAGCCGCCAGTCTGCGCGCCTTCAGCACGGTTTCGCAGGCCTGGCTCATGCCGACGACCGCGCGCTTGAAGATCTCCTGGCCCTCGAACACCCACTCGGTGTCGCCGAGCACCCAGCCCTGGTTGGCGTAGCGCGTGCCCATCCCGTGCACCTGCAGGATGCCGCGCGCGTCGCCATAGCAGCCGAGCCGGTCCGCCATCACGCCTTCCTCGCGGTCCGTCGCCTGCAGGACGACCGCCGCGCAACCGTCGCCGAAGAGCACGGCGACATTGCGATTCGACCAGTCCATCAACGTCGAGATCAGCTCCGCGCCGATGACGAGGGCGTTCTTCACGACCCCCGACTTGATCATCGCGCTCGCGGTCGTGAGCCCGTACAGGAAGCTGGTGCAGGCGGTGTTGACGTCCATGGCGCCGCAGCCGGATGCGCCGAGGCGGGCCTGGAGCCAGGACGCCATGTTGGGCACCTGCTCGTCCATGCTGCAGGTCCCGAACACGATGAGGTCGATCTCGCCCGGCTCGAGGCCGGCCCCGGCGAGGGCGCGCCGGGCAGCGACCTCGGCCATCTCGCCGAGCGAGACATGGGAGATGCGCCGCTCGTGGATGCCGGTCCGGCTGCGGATCCAGTCGTCGTCGGTGTCGAGGAAGGTCGCGATGTCGGCATTCGACAGGACCGCCGGCGGCATGCACTTGCCCCAGCCCGTGATCGTCGCAAACTGCGCCATACCCGCCCGATTGTACGGCTTCCAACCTTAGGGGCGGCCGGTGCGTCCAAGTCCATGAACGGATTGCGAATCGGATGCCGCAGGTGACGAATCTGGCAAGTGCTGTGGAATCGGGCGCGGAACTGGTGACGCGGGCTTGCCGGGGCGATCAGGGCGCTTTCGAGGCCCTTTATCGCGAGCACGTCGGGCGCGTGTACGGGCTCTGCCTGCGCATGACCCGGCAGGCGGAGTTGGCCGAGGACCTGACCCAGGACACCTTCGTCAACGCCTGGCGGAGCCTTCCGGGATATGAAGGCAGGAGCAGTTTTTCCACCTGGCTGCACCGGATCGCGGTCAACGCGGTGCTCGCGAAGAGGCGCAGTCCCCAAGGCCGGAACGAGGTCAGCATGACGGACGAGGCCGGAGAGCAGATGGAATTCGAAGCCCATGCGACGCTGGACGATGCGACCCCTCTCGACGTCGAACGGGCGATCGCGGCGCTGCCGCCCGGCGCGCGCGACATCGTCGTGCTGCACGGCATCTACGGTTACAGCCACGAGGAGGCCGCCGGGATGCTCGGCGTCGCGGTCGGCACCTGCAAGGCCCAGCTGCATCGCGCTCGGCACCTGATGCGCGCGCGCATGGGCACGGAGAACGCAACATGAACACCATTCCGTTCGGGCCGCGAGATCCCCCGGAGGATCCGCTGCTCGTGAAGGCCGCCGAACTGCCGAAGGACGTCGAGCCGCCGCGCGACTTGTGGCCCGGCATCGCCGCCCGCCTCGGCGAGGCGCCGCGCGAGGCGAGTGACAGGGGATTCCGCTGGCCGATGGCGCTCGCCGCGGGCTTCCTGGTGGCGTCGGTATCGGCACTGCTGACGTGGAGCCTGATGCGCGCGCCGGATCCCGCCGTGGTTGCCAGGACCCCGGATGTGCTGGCGCCGGCTACCGACATCGTGCCGGTGAGCTACGGCCCGAACTCCGGGCTCACGGCGCATGAGCTCTTGGCGCGCGACGAGCTGGTCGTGCGATTCCGCGAGAAGTTCACCACGCTCAGGCCCGAGACGCGGGACGCGATCGTGAAGAACCTCGCGATCATGCAAACCGCGGCCGATGAGATCGACGCCGCGCTCGCGAAGGACCCGGCGAGCGGCATGTTGAAGGGCATGCTGGTGGGAACGTACAAGCAGGAATTGCAGTTGTATTCGACGGTCGTCACCTCGAGTGGCGGCCACACGAGGAGAACCTGAAATGATTACCCGGAACACCTGGCTCGCGGCCGCCGTCCTGGCCGCGGCCGTCCCGCCCGCGATGGCGCAGCAGCAGGTCACGAAGCGCGCGAATGTCGCACCCGACGCGACGGTCGAGGTGTCGAACGTGCAGGGCCGCGTCACGATTACGACCTGGGACAAGAATGAGGTCGAGCTCGTCGCAGAGCTCGAGAGCGACAGGGACGAGCTCGAGTTCGAGGCCACGCAACGGAACGTGCGCATCGAGGTCGATCGCGAGAATGGGAAGTACGGCCGCGGCGACGAGGAAGACGCCAACCTGACCCTGCGCGTCCCCGCCCGCGCGCGGCTCATCGTCGACACCGTGAGCGCCGACATCGGCGTGACGGGCGCCCGCGGCGAGCAGAGCCTCGAGTCCGTGAGCGGCGAGGTCCGCACCCAGGCGTTCGACGCGGCCGTGAAGGCGGCATCCGTCTCGGGGGAGGTCACCGTGACGGGCAATGGCGGCAAGGCGGCGGTGACGACCGAGAACGTGAGCGGCAGCGCCGTCGTCACGGGCGTGCGCGGCAGCTATCGCGGCGAAGTGGTGAGCGGCGAGATCAAGGCTTCCGTCGCAGCGGCCGAGGTCCTGGAGGTGAATTCCGTGTCCGGCGAGATCGACGTCCATGCCGAGCTCACGCCCACCGCGCGGGTCGAGATGGGCACGGTGAGCGGCACGGTCACGCTCAGGATCAAGCCGCCGGTGAACGCCGATTTCGACATCGAGTCCTTCAGCGGCGACATCGACAATTGCTTCGGGCCTGAGCCGCGCGGCACCAGCAAGTACACGCCCGGCAGCGAGCTCAACTTCACCCAGGGCAAGGGCGGCGCGCGGGTCGAGATCGAGACGCTTTCCGGGGAAATCAGCGTCTGCGACCGCTGATATAGAATTATGCGTGCCCCTCGAACGACGCCACGCACGTATCCCGGCCGCCATCGCGCTCGTCGCGCTGGCGGCCTTCGCCGTCCTGTGGATCGGCGTGCGCACCCCGTTCGCGCGCGGGATGGTCGAGGGCTGGATCGAGGACGCCGCGGGACTTCCGGCGACGGTTGAATCTCTCGGGCTCGGGTTCTTCCCGTCGCCCTCGGTCCGGATCGGCGGACTCGCAATCGCGCAGCCGGCCGGGTTCGGCGACGAGCCATTTGTCACGGTCGGGCAACTGCGCCTGCGCATTCCCTGGTCCGAGATCTTCGACATCTCGGAGGTCGAGACGATCTCCGCTTCGGATGCGACCGTGCGGCTCGCCGTGAACCCGGACGGAACCGCGAACTGGTCGAAGCTCGGCGGCGAGCCGGCGCCCGCGACGGCTGCGCCTGCCGCGGAGCCGGTCCGCTGGCGCATCGGCGCCCTCGAGCTCGAGCGCGGAACGGTTGACTACCGGGACCTCGCCTCCGGATCGCACGCAGCATTCACCGGCATTACGCTCACAGCGGATGACATCGAGCCCGGCCATGGGTTTCCCTTCGACCTGAAGGCCGGCGGCATCTTCGGATCCAATACGACCCACCTCGCGGTGAAAGGGCAGGGCCGCATCGACAGCGCGGCGGGGAGGTACGAGGGATCGGCACTCGAGTTTCGCGGCTGGCTGGGCGGCGAGCCTTTGCCGCTCGCCGGGGCGGAGCTTGCGGGCACGCTCGGGCGTGCGACGTATGACGGCGCATTGGGCGTCGCGACCGCCGCCGAAGGTCGTTTCGAGTTCGCGGAGGTTCCAGGGAGCTTCGCGGGGCGCATCGATTTCGGCGAGACGGCGCTGGCAGCGAACCTTGCCGTGACGACGGAAGCCTTTGCCCCGCGCACGACCGCCATCATCCTCGGTCAACCGCTGCCGGCGACGACCGATCCCGCCGCATTCGAGTCACTGCAGTTCGCGCTCACGGCGTCGTTGCAGGAAGGCGTGCTGCGCCTCGACCCGGTCACGGGACGCCTCGACGACACGAACTTCGAGGCCCGCGTCGTGCCGGCCGACCGGTTCGTACGTGCCAAGCTCGACCGCATCGACCTCAATCGATACTTGCCCGCCGCGGCGAAGACGGCGCCCGGCCGCAACGTGGCGCCCGGCAAGCAGGCGACGCTCGAGGCGACGGTTGCCGAGCTCGCGAAGCTCGACCTCGACGCCGAGATCCGCGTGGACGAGGCGCGCATCGCAGGCGCGACGGTCCGCGATGCCGTGGTCCGCGTCGAGCGGGGCGGAGAGTCGCCGCCATGAGCCTGGCGCCCGAGCGGCTCGCCGACGCGCTGCTGCCGTGGTTCGACACCCATGGCCGCCACGACCTGCCCTGGCAGGCGGACCCGACGCCGTATCGCGTCTGGGTGTCGGAAGTCATGCTGCAGCAGACGCAGGTGGACACCGTGAAGCCGTTCTTCGAGCGCTTCATGGCGCGATTTCCAGATCCGGCGGCACTCGCCGCGGCGCCTGCGGACGAGGTCATGCGCCACTGGTCTGGCCTTGGCTACTACGCACGGGCGCGCAACCTGCATCGGGCGGCGCAGGAAATCGTCGCGCGCCACGGAGGGAAGCTGCCGGTATCGCTCGACGCGCTGATGGCGTTGCCCGGGATCGGGCGCTCCACCGCGGGCGCGATCCTCGCACTCGCCACAGGACAGCCGCACCCGATACTCGACGGCAACGTGAAGCGCGTGCTGGCGCGGGTGTTCCTCGTGGAGGACGCGCCCGATTCGACCGCGGGCCTGCAGCGGCTCTGGAAGCTGGCTGAGGCGGCGACCCCTATGCATCGCGTCGCCGCCTGGACGCAGGCCATCATGGATCTCGGCGCGACGGTCTGCACCCGCGCGAACCCGGCTTGCACGCGCTGCCCGCTGGCGGGCGGCTGCGCGGCGCTCGAGGCTGGGCGCACCGACACCATTCCGGTCGCGAGGCGGCGCGCGCGGCGCGGCGCACGGACGGCGCATTTTGTGTTCGTGCTGGCGGGTGGCCGCGTGTTGCTCGAGCGCCGCCCGCCGCGCGGCATCTGGGGCGGGCTGTGGACGCCCCCGGAGTTTCCGGATGGCGAGTCCGCCGGCGCTTATCTTGCGGCGCGATTCGGCGCCGGGAGGCCCTCGCGGCGGCTCGCGCCCGTCCCGCACACGTTCACGCACTTTGACCTCCTGATCGAGCCCTGGGTGGTCGACCTTGGCGCGGATGCGGGGCAGGCCGCAGACGGCGAGGCGCGCTGGCTCGAACTTGCCGCCCTGGACGCGGTCGGATTGCCCGCGCCCGTGGCAAGATTGCTCGAGGAGTTGAAAGATGGCTCGAATGGTCCACTGCGTAAAACTCGGTCGCGAGGCGGAAGGCCTCGAGCGGCCGCCGTATCCGGGTGAGCTCGGGCAGCGCATCTTTGAGAACGTCTCGAAGGAAGCCTGGCAGAAGTGGCTCGGGCACCAGACGATGCTGATCAACGAGTACCGGCTCGTGGCATTCGAGCCGAAGGCGCGCCAGTTCCTGGTGGGCGAGATGGAGAAGTATTTCTTCGGCGACGGATCCGACAAGCCACAGGGCTTCGTGGACCCGGAAGCCGCACCATGAATCCCATGCAGCTCGGCCACGCAGCGCGCATGGCCGGGCGCGCGGCGGAGGCGCTTGATCACTACCGCTCGGCCGTCGAGCTGGAGCCGGACAGTGCCGAAGCGCAGAGCGTCTACGGCCTGATGCTGCTGCAGCTTGGGCGTGGCGCCGAGGCGGAGGAGCCGCTGCGCAAGGCAGTCGCCATCGCGCCGGCGCACCCGGCCCTGCGCATGAATCTCGCGCAATGGTTCTCGCAGCAGGGAAGCCTTGACGAGGCCGTACGCGTCGTCGAGGCCGTCGTCGCCGACGAGCCCAACCGGCACTGGGCCTGGGAGCGGCTCGGCGAGCTGAAGGCGCGCCTGCGGCGCTACGACGAGGCCGCGGAACACTTCGGGCGTGCAGTCCATCTGCAGCCCAAGGATCCGTCACTCCTCTTCAAGCTCGCGCAGGCGAACTTCGACAGCGGCCGCCGCAAGGAAGCTGCGCAGGTACTGGCCGCCGCAGCGACGCTCGCGCCGGGCACCCCGGCGATCTTCCGCCTGAACGCGGACCTGCACGAGGCCGCGGCCGACTGGGGGGCGCTCGAGCGCGAGGCCGTCGCCTGGCGGAACGCCGTTCCCGAGGACCCCGCACCCTGGCGAGCGCTTGCGATTGCGCAGCTGCAGAGCGGCTATCCACGGCTCGCGATGCAGAGTCACCAGCGCGCCTTCGAGCTCGGTGGCCGCAGCGCCGAGTGGCTCGCCACGTACGGCCGCGTGTGCCTGCACGCGCTCGACCACGATGCCGCCGAGGCCGCGTTCGCGGAAGCCGAGAAGCTCGACCCGAAAAATGCCGCCACGCTGTCAGGCGTGGCGATCCTCCGGATGTGGAAAGGCGACCTCGACGGTGCCCGCACGTACTGCCGCCGTGCGCTCGACTCAAACCCGCGCGATGCGGCCGCGCTCAAGACGCTCGCCGATCTCGAAGACAATCGCCTGCCCGCGGCGGACTTCGCGGCACTGCAGGCGATCACCGAATCGGCCGAGTCGAGGCTCCCCGACCGGATCACGGCCTGGTACTCGCTCGGCGATTGCCTCGACGCGGAAGACCGGATCGACGAGGCGTATGCGGCCTACCAGCGCGCCAATGCGCTCGTGGGCGAGCAGGCGCGAGCGGAGCGACTGCTCTACGATCGGGCGCAGAGCAAGCGGAACACGGCGGAACTGATTTCGATCTTCGACAGCCTGCCGCCGGCGCCAGCCACCCCGGCGGACGACGGTCCGGTACCAATCTTCATCGTCGGCATGCCACGCTCCGGCACGACGCTCCTCGAGAGCGTGATCGGCGCGCATTCGCTGGTTACAGCCGGAGGCGAGAGCTCGGGCATCCGCACGATCCTGCCGGATTTTCTCGCGCAGGTGCGCACGACCTCGCTCGAGCGGATTCCGGAGCAAAAATGGGTCGAGTGGCGCGCGGTGGTCCGCGGACTGCTGCCGCCGGTTGGTGAGGCGCGCTTCGTCACGGACAAGAATCCCTGGAATTTCGACGCGATCGGGATTATCCGGCGGCTCTTTCCCGGCGCGCGCATCGTGCACGTGAGCCGCGATCCGGTCGAGACCGGGTTCTCGATCTGGCGCAACGAGTTCGCGAAGCTCGTGCGCTTCACGCACGACCTCGTGGACATCGGGCACTACTACGGCGGGTACGCGCGCGTGATGGCGCACTGGGAGCGCGTCGCCGGCGATGCGTTCACGACGATCCAGTACGAGGACTTTGTCACGCGCTTTCCAGAGGCTGCGCGCGAGCTCGTCGCGTACTGCGGGCTCGAGTGGGAGGAGGGCTGCGGCGAGTTTTGGAAGAGCGGCCACGCCGTCAGCACGATCAGTACGATGCAGGTCCGAAAGCCGCCCGAGCGGCCGGGGATGCGGGCCGAGGCTTACGCTGCGCACCTGGGGCCGCTCGTCGAGACGCTGAAGGCCGTGGGCGTCGACCTCGAAACCGGGTGTTATGTCGGTCAATGAGGATTCTTGACGCCCGCGCGAGCCGCCCTGTCTAATACGCAGCCCCGAGCACGGCCAGGTAGCTCAGTTGGTAGAGCAGCGGACTGAAAATCCGCGTGTCGGTGGTTCGATTCCGCCCCTGGCCACCATCCCCACCTCGATGAACCGCAAGCGCTTTACGCTATCACCCGCGGACTATCAGCCGCCGCGGGGACGGAAAACGACCTACCATCGGACTTCAGGATCTCGGGTCGGCTGCGAGGGTCGATGACGCGGGCGGCAACCTGATGAACTGGAAAACTGAAAGTCTTGGAACCTGCGCGCTTGCATGAATGAACAGGGCCGAATCGTCTTAGATTCCAAGCGGTTCAGGATCCGACTTTTCCAAGTATCAGCTGGTCCTCAAATCGCCAGGCAAGTCGGTACTGCGAATGGGATGGAAGGATGCGGTCGTTCACGTTTTAGTCACGTTGCGGCGACCGATTGGTCGGACTTCGCGACGCAAACTAGACGTGTCGGCAACTCCACGGGAGGACGGCAACAATGACACAGGCTCTGCGTGCCAGCTGTATCCGTGTACTGGTGGTCGAAGACAATCGGGACAT
>DATMEC010000201.1:0-2402 GCA_035557125.1 Steroidobacteraceae bacterium | reverse complement strand
GCGCGCGAGCTCGCCGCACTCGGCTTTTCGCTGATTTCGACCGGCGGCACGGCGCGCACGATCGCCGCGGCGAGCCTCCCGGTGACCGAGGTGTCGTCGCTGACCGGCTTCCCGGAGATCATGGACGGGCGCGTGAAGACCTTGCATCCGAAGGTCCACGGCGCCCTGCTCGGCCGCTCCGGGACCGACGACGCGGTCATGCGCGAACAGGGCATCGAGCCGATCGACGTCCTCGTCATCAACCTCTATCCGTTCGCCGAGACCATTGCGCGCCCGGGTTGCCGCTATGAGGACGCGATCGAGAACATCGACGTCGGGGGTCCCGCGATGCTGCGGGCCGCCGCCAAGAACCACGGGCGCGTCGCTGTCCTCGTCGATCCCGCGGACTACGCGGGCGCGCTCGCGGAGTTGCGCGCGGGCGGCGTCACCGAGGCGAGCCGGCGCCGGCTCGCGGCGAAAGCCTTCGGCCACACGGCGCAATACGACGCGATGGTGTCCGGGTGGCTGCGCCGCCAGCAGGGCGACCACGCATTTCCGGATCTCCTGGCGACCGGATACCGCAAGAGGCAGGAGCTGCGCTACGGCGAGAATCCGCACCAGGCGGCGGCGTTCTACGCCGACCCACTGTCCGCCGGCGCATCGGTCGCGACGGCACGGCAGTTGCAGGGCAAGGAACTCTCGTACAACAACATTGCGGACGCGGATACCGCGATCGAATGCGTCCGCCAGTTCGAGGGCGCGGCCTGTGTCATCGTCAAGCACGCCACCCCCTGCGGCGTCGCGGTCGCGGCCAGCATTCGCGACGCTTACCTGCGGGCTTATGAGCCGGATACGACCTCGGCCTTCGGCGGGATCATCGCCTTCAACCGGCAGCTCGATTCAGGAACCGCTGCCGCCATCCTCGAGCGGCAGTTCGTCGAGGTGATCGCGGCGCCGTCATGCGAGCCAGAGGCGCTGGCGGCACTCGCCGGCAAGCAGAACATCCGCGTGCTGGAGACCGGGCCGCTCGATGGCCTCGCCCGCCCGGCTCTCGAACTCAAGTCGGTCGCCGGCGGATTGCTCGTGCAATCGCGGGACGACGGCACAATCGGCGCAGCGGACCTCAAGAGCGTGACCCGACGCGGCCCGGACGCGGCCGAGCTCGCCGACCTGTTGTTCGCGTGGCGGGTGTGCAAGTTCGTGAAGTCGAACGCAATCGTGTTCGCGAAGGGTGGCCGCTCCGTCGGGATCGGCGCCGGGCAGTCGAGCCGCGTCGTCTCCACGCGGATCGCGGCGATGAAGGCGGCCGATGCGAACCTCGAAGTCGCGGGCAGCGTGATGGCCTCCGACGCCTTCTTTCCGTTTCGCGACGGGCTCGACGCAGCGGCCGAGTTCGGCATCCGCGCGGTGATCCAGCCGGGCGGATCACTGCGCGACGCCGAGGTCATCGCCGCGGCCGACGAGCGCGACATCGCGATGGTGCTCACCGGCATGCGGCATTTCCGGCACTGATCACCCGATGAAAGTCCTGGTCATCGGCGGCGGCGGCCGCGAACACGCGCTGGCCTGGAAGCTTGCACAGTCGCCGCGCGTGACCGAAGTAATCGTCGCGCCGGGCAACGCCGGCACTGCGCTCGAGCCCAAGTGCCGCAATGCCGCGGTCGCAGCGACCGACGTCGCCGGCCTCGTCGCGCTCGCGCGCGCCGAGGGCGCCGGTCTCACGGTCGTGGGCCCGGAGGGCCCCCTAGTCGCGGGCGTCGTGGACGCGTTCGAGGCCGCGGGCCTGGCTTGCTTCGGGCCGCGCAAGCTCGCGGCCCGGCTCGAGGGCAGCAAGCAGTTCACCAAGGAATTCCTGGTGCGCCACGGCATCCCGACGGCGGGTTACGCCGCGTTCACGCGCGAGACTTTCGATCCCGCGGCGATCCGCGCCCAGCGCCCGCCGATCGTGATCAAGGCGGACGGCCTGGCCGCGGGCAAGGGCGTGATCATTGCTTCAAGCGCCGATGAAGCCATCCGCACCGCCGAGAACATGTTTGCGGGCGCATTCGGCGACGCCGGCCGCGTGGTCGTCGTCGAGGAATTCCTCGAGGGCGAGGAAGCGAGCTTCATCGTCATGGCGGACGGCCGTCACGTGCTGCCCCTCGCGACGTCGCAGGACCACAAGCGACTCGGCGACGGCGACGCGGGCCCCAACACCGGCGGCATGGGCGCGTACTCGCCCGCGCCGGTCGTGACGCCGGAACTCTTCGCACGGATCATGCGCGACGTGATTGACCCGACGCTGGCCGGCCTCGCCTCCGAGGGCATGCCTTACACCGGCTTCCTCTATGCCGGGATCATGATCGCGAAGGACGGCACGCCGAACGTGCTGGAGTTCAACTGCCGCTTCGGCGACCCGGAGACGCAGCCCGTGCTCTCGCGGC
>DATMEC010000200.1:0-2276 GCA_035557125.1 Steroidobacteraceae bacterium | reverse complement strand
GTACGGTTGCGGGGAACCCTTGCTCATCGTGGTCGCCGGCCGCGACGGCCGCAAGGTCGGCGTCGAGTTGCCCTGGGCCGCGGGCGCGGTCCGTTGGGGCTGCGGCGTGTTTCGCGGCGCCGCGGCAGTGCGCGTCGGCTTGCTCGGTTCGGCGCTGCGCTGAAACACCGGCGCCCGGTTCGCGTCGATCCTGCGCGGGGTGTTGGGCGTGGCCGCTACCGGCTTGCGATCGTCGTCGTCCCGATCTGCGCGCCGGTCGTCCTGCCGAGGCACGATAGTCCCGCCGCGTGACTTCTTGCCGCTGTCGGAGACGCGGCCAAGTGTGGGCCGCCGGTCCCCGTCGAAGGGCAGCGGGAGCGCGCGCGACGGCGTGTCATCCGCAACGTGGCGATCGTGACCGCGCCGATCCGGCACCCAGCACCAGCGGCCCTGATGGCGCACCCAGCGGCCGTGATGAGAGGTATAGCCGCTCCACGGCATCGGGTCGTACCACGAGTAGCCGTAGCCGGTGTACTGCCAGTGGCCATAACCGAACGGGTCGTAGCCGCCGTAGGCGTAGTTCGGCATCCAGATACGCCCGTAGCTGGCGTCGTCGCGCCATTCGCCGTACTCGTCGAGCGCCTCGTCCTCGTAATACTCGGAAGTCTCGTCGACGGGCGGCGCGGCTTCGGCAAGCTGCACCTCGCGCTCCAGCACCCAGTCGTCGAACTCGTCCGCCGCCCGCGGCGTCACGAGGCTCGCAAACTCGGCGCGCCCTTCGAGCCGCACTCGCTGGCCGTCGGCGACGCGCACCGGGCCGCCGGCTGTCGCGACTTCGGCATTGCCGGCGCGCACGGTCAGGTCCGTCGCGCCGCTCGGGGTGATGTCGACGCGATATTCGCCGGGCGCCCGGAATGCGACCGTCGTATTCGGCGTGGCGAGCTCGTAGCTCTCGTCCTCGAACAGCTCGCGCAGGTGCAGGCTCACGGTGCCCGCGGCGACCTCGATGCGGACCGCCGAGGCACCGAGTTCGTCGACCGTAATGGCGGTGTCCTCGTCGAGGCGCAGGGTGGCGTTGCCGAGCGAGAACTCCGCGCGCCCGTCACGGGCGGTCGAGATGCGATCACCCGTGTCCAGCGGCCGGTCGGGCAAGGCGGAGGGCGCAACTTCCTGTGCGCCCCGGAATGTGACCTCGCCTTCAACGTAGGACAGGCGCGCGATGCGCCCCGGCTGTTCGCCGGAGGCGAGGCCGGACGCCGCGAGAGCGAACACAAGAAGGAGTGAGCGCATCATGGCGACTCCATGATACGCCTGGGGTCGATGAACGAAGGCTGAACCGGGGAAGGACATAATGTCCTCACAAAACCGAGAAAACGCGTCACTGATTCGACGCATCAGCTGCAGCATCGTTCCCCTGAGTGGCTAGTTTTACCGGGGATTTCCGTGGCTTACCTGTACTCGCTGTATGATGCCTTGGCATGGAGCAGGACATGGGCGCGACACGGGCAAGAAATCAAGACCTGGAGCCGCTGCTGCGGGAGCTTGCTAGCCTGAGAAGCGAGCTGAAACATGAAATCGGCACCCAGACCATGCGACTCTGGTGCGGCTGACCAAGCGCACATGGCGGCAGTCTTCAACACGACAGAACCCACTAACGGGGGCAGCCATCGAAGCGCCCCGCTGATCCTCCTCGCCGTCTTCGCGACGATCTTCGTGCTCGAGTGGGCGCAGGCGGTCTTCATCCCGCTGGTCCTCGCCCTGGTCGTGAGCTACGCGCTGAGCCCGCTGGTTGACCGGCTCGAGCGGATCTCGGTCCCGCGCGGGATTTCTGCCGCGGTGCTGTTGCTGGCGGTCGTCGTCGGCGCCGGCTGGGCGGCCTGGTCGCTCCGGGACGAGGCGGGGAGCGTCATCGACACGCTCCCGGAAGCCGTGCAGAAGTTCAAGGACGCGGCAAGCAGGGAACTTGCGGGCACCGGCAAGGCGATCGAGCGCGTGCAGCGGGCGGCCGACGAGATCGAGCGCGTCACGGCGGAAACGGCGCCGGACAAGCCGCCACCCGGCGTCACGCGCGTGCAGATCCAGAAACCCAAGCTCGACATCCGCGAGTACTTGGTCACGAGCCTTGCGGGTGGCGCCGCGGTGATCGGCGCGGGTCTCATCGTGCTCTTCCTCGCCTTTTTCCTGCTCGCCTCGGGCGACGCGTTCCGGCGCAAATGGGTCAAGCTGTCCGGCCCGAGGCTCGAGAGGCGGCGCATCACCGTCCAGGTCATGGACGAGATCCAGGCGCAGATCCAGCG
>DATMEC010000199.1:0-13247 GCA_035557125.1 Steroidobacteraceae bacterium | reverse complement strand
CGTTCGCCGGTCGCGGGGTTCACGGTCACGAGAAGTTCGTCAGTCATCCCCAGTTCTGCGAGACTAGCGCCGCTTGCGAAGGAACGAGTACGTGCGAAGAGAATGTATCATCGCCGTAGGCGCACTGCTGCTGGCCGCGCTGTCGACGGCCGCGCAGGCGGCGTCCGAGCCCGAATCCTGCCGGACCGTGCGTTTCTCGGACATCGGCTGGACCGACGTCACCGCGACGACGGGGCTCGCGAGCCATCTCCTTCGCCTCCTGGGCTATGAGCCCAAGGTCACGGTGCTCTCCGTGCCGGTGACCTTCGCGTCGCTGAAGAACCGCGACATCGACGTCTTTCTCGGCAACTGGATGCCGGCGATGGCCGCGGACCTCGAGCCCTACGCGGCGGAGGGCTCGGTGGAGGTGGTGGGCGCGAACCTGAGCGGCGCCAAGTACACGCTCGCCGTGCCCGCCTACCTGCACGAGGCCGGGCTTCGGGACTTCGCCGACATCCAGCGCTTCGCGACAGAGCTCGACCACGAGATCTACGGCATCGAGCCGGGTAACGACGGCAACCGCCTCGTGCTGACGCTGATCGAGGAAAACCAGTTCGGGCTCGGCGACTTCGAGCTGGTGGAATCGAGCGAGCAGGGGATGCTCGCGCAGGTTGAGCGCGCGATCGCGGCGGAGCGGCCGATCGTGTTCTTCGGCTGGGAGCCGCATCCGATGAACACGCGCTTTGACATGCGCTACCTCACCGGCGGGGACTCGAGCTTCGGGCCGAACTACGGCGGCGCGACGGTCTACACTAACGTGCGCGCGGGCTACCTCGAGGAATGCCCGAACGCCGGGCGCCTGGTCCGGAACCTGAAGTTCACGCTGCACGGCGAGAGCGAGATCATGGCCGGCATCCTTGAGCGCAAGCTCACGCCGGAGGCCGCGGCCGCGGAGTGGCTGAAGGCGAACCCGGAGATGCTCACCGGCTGGTTCGATGGCGTGCTGAGCTTCGAGGGACGGCCCGCTCCGCTCGCGACGGAAGCCGGGGCGGCGACGATGACGGGCGGCGCGCATGGATTCGAGGCCTGGATCACCGCGCACAAGATACCGCTCGGGTCCGCGGTGGAATCGGCGATCGGATTCACCAAGACGCACGGCAAGGCCTTCTACGCCGGCATCTCGACAGTCATCAAGGGCTCGGTGGATGGCATGAACGCCGGGCTGACCGCCATCCCGGGCCTCGCGCTGATCCTCGCGGTCGCGGCAATCGCTTGGCTCCTGCACCGCTCGATCCCGCTCGTGGTCTTCGTGATCGCGGCGCTCCTGTTCATCATGAACCAGGGCTACTGGGCAGCGACACTCGAGACGCTCTCGCTGGTCATGGTGTCCGCGCTGTTCTCGACGCTGATCGGCGTGCCGATCGGCATCGCCGCCGCGCACCGGCCGCGGCTTTTCGCCGCGCTGCGGCCGGTGCTGGACCTCATGCAGACGCTGCCGACCTTCGTCTACCTGATCCCGACACTCGTGCTGTTCGGCCTCGGCGTGGTGCCCGGACTCATTTCCACGGTCATCTTCGCCGTGCCGGCGCCGATCCGCCTGACGCACCTCGGCATTTCTTCCGTGCCGCGCACGCTGCTCGAGGCCGGCGACGCCTTCGGGGCGACGCCGATGCAACGGCTGTGGAAGATCGAGCTGCCGAGCGCGCGGCCGACCATCCTCGCGGGCATCACCCAGTGCATCATGCTGTCGCTGTCGATGGTCGTGATCGCGGCCCTGGTCGGTGCCGGCGGGCTCGGCGTGCCGGTCGTGCGCGCCCTGAACAGCGTGCAGGTGGACATCGGGTTCGAGGCTGGCATCGCCATCGTGCTCCTCGCGATCGTCCTGGACCGCATCAGCCGGCCGGGCCGCAGCGGGCCGCAGGAATGAGCGCCGCGATCGAGTTCCGGGACGTCGACATCCTGTTCCCGCGCGAGCGCGGCCGGCGCGGCGCGCAGGCGCTCGCCGCGGCGCTCGCGAAGCTCGATGCGGGCGGGACGCGCGAGGAAATTGCCGCCGAGTGCGGCGTAATCCTCGGCGTCGCCGGCGCGAGCCTTGCGATCGAGCCGGGCGAGATCTGCGTGATGATGGGCCTTTCCGGGTCCGGCAAGTCGACGCTCCTGCGCGCCGCCAACGGGCTCAACCCGGTTACGCGCGGGGAGGTGATGGTTGCGGACACCAACGGGCCGATCGACGTGGCACGTTGCGCTGCCTCCGACCTGCGGCGCCTGCGCAGGCAGCGCGTCGCGATGGTGTTCCAGCAGTTCGGCCTGCTGCCCTGGCGGACGGTGGCGGAAAACGTTGGACTCGGCCTCGAGCTACGCGGCGAGCCGGCAGCCGAGCAGCAGCGCATCGTCAGGCAGCAGCTCGAGCTCGTCGGACTTTCAGACTGGGGACACTGCGCCGTCAGCGAGCTGTCGGGCGGCATGCAGCAGCGCGTGGGACTTGCCCGCGCGTTCGCGACGGATGCGGACATCCTGCTGATGGACGAGCCGTTTTCGGCGCTCGATCCGCTGATCCGCGACAAGTTGCAGGACGAGCTGCTCGCGCTGCAGGCGCGCGTAAAGAAGACGATCCTCTTCGTGAGTCACGACCTCGACGAAGCGCTACGGCTCGGGGACCGGATTTCGATCATGCGTAATGGCCGTATCGTGCAGACGGGAGCGGCCCAGGACATCGTGCTGCGCCCGGCGGACGACTACGTTGCCGAGTTCGTGCGCCGCATGAACCCGCTGAAGGTGCTGACGGGTGCGATGGTCATGCGCGAGCTCGAGCACGCGGACGGCGCGCTGTGGCTGGACACCGCGCGGCGCTACCGCCTGCAGCTCGACGCGGGCGGCGTGCCGTCCGGGCTCGCGCTCGACGGCGCGGCGCATCCGCTGCGCGCGGTCGAAGACGACGAGAACTGCGGGGAGGGCGAGCGCTCCGTCATCGTCGCCCCGGCTTCGATCACCCTGCAGGGCCTCATCCACCTGCGCCGGCGCACCGGGCATCCGGTGCTACTCGCGGATGGCGGGCGGCTGCTGGGCGTCGCGGGAGAGGCGGAGATCATCGCGGCGCTATCGGTGCGCCGCGGCACGAGGGAGGCCATATGAAAAGACACGCAAGGGCGTTCGCTGTGGTTGCGCTCGCACTGGCCGGCGTGACAGGCCCGGCGGCGGCACAGAACGCGACGTTCGACCTCCAGGGGCACCGCGGGGCGCGCGGGCTCGCGCCGGAGAACACGCTCGCAGGATTCACGCGCGCGCTCGAGATAGGCGTGTCGACGCTCGAGCTCGATTGCGGCGTGACGAAGGACGGCGTCGTTGTCGTGAGCCACGATCGCCTGCTGAGTCCCGATCACACGCGCGATGCTTCGGGCAAGTTCCTGGATGCACCGGGACCGGCGATCGTCGACCTCACCTTCGAGGAACTCCGGCAGTACGACGTCGGGCGCATCAAGCCGGGCAGCGAATACGCGGCGGCGTTTCCCGGGCAGCAACCGGTCGACGGCGAGCGCATTCCGCGCCTCGCCGACGTCTTTGCGCTCGTCGAGCGAAGCGGCAACCGCACGGTGCGCTTCAACATCGAGACGAAGATCGACCCGGCGCATCCCCTGCAGTCGGTCTCGGCGCTGGCTTTCGCCCGCGCGCTCGCAGCGGCCATCCGTGACGCCGGCATGGCCCCGCGCACGACCGTGCAGTCCTTCGACTGGCGTACGCTTCGGCTGCTCGGCGCGCTCGCGCCGGAGATCGGCCTCGGCGCGCTCACCGACCAGCAGCCGGACGAGGACACGATCGAGATCGGCAAGCCCGGCGCCTCGGCCTGGCTCGGCGAGCTCGACGTGGACGACCACGCGGGCTCGGTCCCGAAGCTGGTGCAGGCGCTCGGCGCGAAGACCTGGTCGCCGCACGCGCGCGACCTCACCCCGGCGCTCGTGTTCGAGGCGCATTCGCTCGGGCTCGCCGTCGTGCCGTGGACGGTCAACGACCCGAAGGACATGGAGCGCGCCATCGCGGCGGGCGTCGATGGACTCATCAGCGACTACCCGGACCGCCTGCGCACCGTGCTGCAGTCGAAGGGCATCGCCGTGCCCGCGCCAACGCCGGGTCGATGATCGGACCCCTCGCGCCCGCGGCGTTTGCCGCGCCGCTGCCGGCCGATCGCGTCGATCCCGAATACCGGCGCCTGCGCCGGCGCGTGTTCACCGGCATCTTCGTCGGCTACGCGGGCTACTACCTCGTCCGCAACAACCTCGCGCTCGCGATCCCTGACCTGCTCGCCGAGAACCCGGAGTTCACAAAAGCGCAGCTCGGCACGGCGCTGACGGCGTTATCCATCGCCTACGGCCTGTCGAAATTCCTGATGGGCTCGGTCTCGGACCGCAGCAACCCGAAGTACTTCATGCCGCTCGGCCTCCTGCTCTCGGCCGCGCTCATGGCAGCCTTTGGCCTCGTCGAGGCGCTCTACGCATCGCTCGCCTCGATCATCCTCGTCATGGCGCTGAACGGCTGGGTGCAGGGCATGGGCTGGCCGCCCTGCGGCAAGACCATGGTGCACTGGTTCGGCGTCAAGGAGCGCGGGCTCACGGTCTCGACCTGGAACGTCGCGCACAACATCGGGGGCGGGCTGGTCGCGAACCTCGCGCTGCTCGGCGTCGTGCTGTTCCACGACTGGGGCGCGAAGTTCTACTTCAACGCGCTGGTGGCGGCGCTGATCGCGATCGGCGTCTATTTCCTGCTAGAGGACACGCCGCAGTCGCGCGGCCTGCCGCCGGTCGAGAAGTGGCGCAACGACTATCCGCCGGGCTACACCGAGGCCGACGAGGCGACGCTGCCGTTCCGCGAGATCTTCCTCAAGTACGTCCTGCCCAACCGTTTCCTGTGGGCCATCGCGATCGCGAACGCCTTCTGCTACTTCGTGCGCTACGGCGTCGTGAACTGGATCCCGACCTATCTCGAGACGGCGAAGGGTTTCTCCTTCCACCAGTCGAGCACTGCCTGGGCGCTGTACGAATTCGCGGCGATCCCGGGGACGATTGCCTGCGGCTGGCTGTCGGACCGCTGGTTCAAAGGCCGGCGCGCGCCGATGACCATGATCTTCATGGCGTTGACGCTGGTCGCGGTCGTCGCCTACTGGATGAACCTGCGCGGGCCCTTGTGGATCGACTATGTCGCGCTGTTCGCGATCGGCTTCCTGGTCTACGGCCCGATCATGATGATCGGCCTGCACTCGCTCGACCTCGTGCCCAAGAAGGCCGCGGGCACGGCGGCGGGCCTGACCGGGCTGTTCGGCTACGTGTTCGGCTCGGCCATCGCCGGCACGGGCGTCGGCTGGATCGCCGACCGCTGGGACTGGAACGGCGTGTTCATCGCCATGGTGGCCTGCTGCGTGCTGACGATCCTGTTCGTCTCGCTGACCCTGCGCCACCGGGCGTCGAGCGCGGCGGGCGTGACCTGACCCGGCTCTCGTTCAACGGGCGGCCAGGTAGTCTTCGAGCCTTGTGCGGTCGGCCGGCGTCGCGTAAAGGCCTGCCTTCGAATGCAGCCAGTGGACGTCACGCGCGGAGCGCGCCCATTCCTCGCGCACGAGGTAATCGACTTCGCGGCGCGTCAGCCCGCCGCCGAACTCCTCGCCCAGGTCGGCTCGGGTCTTCGCGCCGTCCAGCAGCCGCATCGCGCGCGTGCCGTAGGCACGGGCCAGGCGCCGGCACTCGGCTTCGCCGAGGAACGGGAAGAGGCGGCCGAGCGAGGCCGGCAGCGCATCGATGTTGCCGCCGCCGATGTTGCCGCCGGGCAGCGGTGCCGTCGACGTCCACGGCGGTGCCAGCGCCCCGAGATACGGTTCCAGCATTGCGAGCGCCTGTTCCGCGAGGATCCTGTAGGTCGTGAGCTTGCCGCCGATGATCGAGAGCACCGGTGCGAGGCCGGGCGTCGCATCGAGGTCGAGTGCGTAGTCGCGCGTCACTTCCGAGGCGCGCGTGGCCCCGTCGTCCTGGAGGGCGCGGACGCCGGCAAAGCTCCAGACGACATCGCGCGCTTCGATCTGCCGCCTGAAGCAGCGGTTCACGACCTGGCACAGGTATTCGGTCTCGGCGGGGGCGATTGCCGCGGGCCCGGGCTCGCCGGAGCCGGGCACGTCGGTCGTGCCGACCAGCGTGAAGTCCTCGAGGTACGGGATCACGAACACGAGGCGCCGGTCGGTGTGCTGCAGCGCATAGGCGTGGCTGCCTTCGTAGAGCCGCGGCACGACGATGTGGCTGCCCTTCACCAGCCGCGGCGCGCGCACGCGCACGATGCCGAGCCGGTTCTGCAGCACCTCGGCGACCCACGGGCCCGCGGCGTTGACGATGGACCGTGCAGTGACCGCGACCCGCGCACCACGTTTCTCGTCGAGGATCTCGGCCTGCCAGGCGGCGCCCTTGCGGACCGCCCCGATGAACTTGTGGCGGACGCAGATGTGGGCTCCGCGTTCTGCGGCATCCTTCGCGTTCAGTATGACGAGGCGGCTGTCATCGACCGTGCAATCGGAATAGGCAAAGCCGAAGCGCAGGGCCGGCTCCAGCGGAAGACCGTAGGGCGAGTCCCCGAAGCGCACGGACTCCGAAGCGCCGAGCGTGCTGCGCCGGCCCAGCCAGTCATACAGGAAGAGCCCGAGGCGCACGGCCCAGGCGGGCCGCAGCCGGCCGCGATACGGCAGGACGAAGCGACGGCGCTCGATGAGGTGCGGCGCGATTGCGAGCAGGTTTTCCCGCTCCGTCAGCGACTCGCGCACCAGGCGCAGGTGAAAGTACTCGAGGTAGCGCAGGCCCCCGTGCACCAGCTTGCTCGAGGCAGAGGAGGTATGGGCCGCGAGGGCGTCCTTCTCGACGAGAAGCACGGAAAGGCCGCGGCCGGCCGCGTCGCGTGCGATGCCGGCGCCGTGGATTCCGCCGCCGATGACGAGCAGGTCGTATGACAAGTCGTTTATCCTGACGTCGCGGTGACGGAAGGACAACTGCGGAGTTGGCTGCAGGTGGCCGAAGCGACTACTGAGACTTCCTAGAGCCCCCGCCGCCGCTCGAACTTCGCGAGCAGCCCCGTCGCGACCGTCGTCAGGAAGACTATCCCCACGAGGAGCCCGAACACGGCGTCGAGGCCCTTCGTCTGCTTGAGCCAGCCGATGGCCGGCTCCTGCAGGATCGGGCCGATGGAACCGAGCCCGTTGATCACGCCGGCGGCGACCGCGGCCTGCCGGCGACTGCCGACGTCCATGGCGGCTGCGCCGGCGAGGAGCGAGTCGGGCCCCATCGCCGTAAAGCCGATCAGGCCCAGCAACACGATGAAGAAGACGGGCGAAGTCAGGCCGACCATCCACATGGCGGTCGTCATCACGAGGCAGCCGCAGGTCATCCAGAAGATCACCGGCGTGCGGCGCGAGCCCGGAATGCGGTCGGACCAGTAGCCGGCGACCAGCACGCCGAGGAACCCGACCCAGTCGAATGCGGTGGAGAAATAGGCAGCGACCGAGGTCGTCATACCGAAGTGCTCGCCGAGGATCAGCGCGGACCAGGAATCGAGCGCGTAGCGCAGGAACTTGAAGCCGAAGTAGATGAGGCCCATCGCGACGACCGAGACGACGAAGGCGCGAGGTAGCCTCGCGTCGCGGAGCTTTCGGCCCTCGATCGTGGCCGGCGCGGGCGCGTCGGGCTCGGCCTCGTCGGCAAGCGTCAACCCGGCAGACTCCGGCCGCTCGCGCGCGCGCAGCACGAAGTAGACGGTGAAGGCGAGCAGTACGAGGCTCGAGCCGTAGAACGACCAGGCGAGGCCGAGCCAGCCGAGCAGGAAACCCGCGAGTCCCTTGCCGAAGATCGCGCCGAACTGGTAGCAGGTGCCCCAGACAGCGAACAGCGTCCCGCGCTCGGTACGGCGCGTCCAGTTCGCGAACAGGGCGACGTTGTGCGGCCAGCCGGTCGCCTGCGCGAGGCCGAAAATGGCCATGGTCACGCACATCCACAGGAACGCGCTCGCGGCCTGCGAGTCGACGAGCGCGCCGAGCACGATGTTGCAGCCCGCGGCGACGCACATGCCGATGGCGAGGATGCGGCGGCTTTCCATGCGCCGGCCGAGCCAGGCCGCGAGGAACTGGCCGAGCATGTAGGTGACGAGGTAGATCGTCCACGGCCATGCGACCTGGATGTCGTCGAGGCCGAAGTGCTCCTTCAGCGGAAGCTTCACGACGGCGTAGACCTTGCGGACCAGGTAGAAGCCGCAATAGGACAGCCAGGTCGCGACGAAGAGCTGCAGGCGATAGCGGCGCAGGAGTGCGGTGTCGTCGGTGACGGTCACGCGTACACCTTCCCCGCGAAGTCGAGGCTGCCATCCGCGACCCGTTCCCAGAAGCGCGGCGGGAGGCTGCGGTAGTCCGTGAAGGCCGCCGTCGCAAGCAGGGAGTTGCCCGGGATATCGGCCGCACAGCACATGACGAACATTGAGCGCATGCCGGCGGCCGTCGCGGCGAGCAGCCCCGCCTGGCTGTCCTCGAAGACGAGGCAGGAGGCTGGCGCCACGCCGAGCGCGCGGGCGCCCTGCAGGTAACCGTCAGGGTCGGGTTTCGATGCGCGCACGTTGTCGCCGCCGATGCGCGCGCGCTGATCGACGCAGTCCGCGATGCCGAGCTTACCGAGGAAGGAATCGATCACGGCGCGCGGGCTCGAGGAGACGACCCCGAGCGGGAGCCGCAGCGCGGCCTCGCGGATTGCCTCGGGCGCGCCCGGAACGGGCGCGAAGTCGGCGGCGATGCCGGTCCAGTACACCAGCAGCTCTTCGGCGAGCGCGGCCGTGCCGTCCGCCATGCCGGTGCCGGCGCGCATCACGTCTGCGACGTATTCCCAAGTGCGGCCGCGGGTCTCCGAGGGCGGCAGGGAGAAGCTGGGGACGCCGTGGCGCTCGGCGACCACCCGGATCGCCGTGTCCGTGTGGATCTCGCTGTCGACCAGCGTGCCGTCGAGGTCGAAGAGCGCGGCCCGCACGGGCGTCACGCGGCAACCTGCAGGCTCGCAAGCGGCAGCGACCAGGACATCCGGGTGCGGCCGGTCGCATCGACGATGCCGAGCGCGAGCGTCGTCGCAGGGCCCTTCCAGTCGATGTCGACATAGCCGAAGTTCGCGTCGGCGACGACCTCGCTTGCGCGGTTCGCGTTCGGCGTCGGCACGCGCCATTCCTCGGTGAGGCCGCTCGAGGTCAGGTCCCACATCGGATAGGGCAGGTTGACTTCGCGCTTCGACAGTTCCGCGTAATGGATGTCGCCCGACAGGAAAAGGACGCCGTTCGCGCGCTTCCTGCGGATGACGTCGAACAGCCGGTCCTGGTCGCGCGCGAAGTTCGCCCAGGCCTCCCAGCCGGTGAAGTCCGCGAGGACCTGGATGCTCGAGCCGAACAGCCGCACTTCCGCGGGCACCTCGAACTGGCGCTCGAGCCACTGCCACTGGCGTTCGCCGAGCATCGTCGCCCGCGGGTCGGGGTTGCGCGCATACGGACCGGGAAGCGGCAATCCCGCGGCGACGCGTTTCTCGGCCCAGGCGTCGTAAGCCGTGCCGCCGAGCTCGAGCGGTGTCATCGTCGTCCGGTTATAGCGCAGGTCGGGCAGGATCAGCTGGACGCGCTCCCCGGGCGGGCCGAAGACGTAGGCCGCGTAGACGCCGTCGCGGTCGCGGCGCGGGGAGTCGGCAGGCTCGTTCCAGAAGTCGAGGAAGATGCGGCGCGAGGCGTCCTTCATCGGGTATTCGCCGCCGGCGTCGTTCTCGCCGAAGTCGTGGTCGTCCCACATCGCGGCGACCGGCGTCGAGGCGCGCAACCGCGCAAACCCCGGCTGCGCGGCGAGCTCGGCGTACTTCGCCTTCATTACCGCGATGTCCCGCGTGTCGGCGTAAATGTTGTCGCCGAGGAATACGAACAGGTCAGGTTCGCGCGCGTGGATGGGATCCCATACCGGCTGAGGCTTGCCGGCCTCGGCGCAGGAGCCGAAGCCGATGCGCGACAGCCTGCGCCCGAGCGCCGGGTGCGGGTCCGAACCGCTCACGGCATTCGTGGCGGCCGATGTCACGCGCGGACGAACGCCGATGCCGCCGAGCGCGGCCGAGCCGGCGAGCGCCAGGGACCGCTCCAGGAGCTGGCGCCTATTCATAGGTCCTCCCGCGGTGCTTCAGCCAGCCCGGCTCGTGCTGGCCCTCCGGATCGTGGTGGGTCCAGTGCACGATGCCGCCCTTGTCATTCCACTCGTAGACGCCGTGGAACTCGATCGGATCGCCGGCGGCGAGCGGCTCGACACGCGGCGCGAGGTCGATGTTGTGCGCGATGAGCACGGTCTGCCCCGAGGGCAGTTCGAGGATGAATCGCTGGTGCCGGTCGCCGATGCTGTCGTCGCCGAGGACGCGCGTGACGCGCCCGGCGCCCGTGACCTGGACGTCGCTCCTTTGTTCCGCGTATGCGGCGGCGAGCGCGTCCTGGTCCCGGGCAGGCGCGGTGTCGGTCGCAACGGACGGCGGCGCCTGCAGTCCCGCGTCCGGGAGCGGCGGCGCGGGACCGCGATTGAGGTAGTAGAAGGCAGCGGCGATCGCCGCGAGCAGCAGCAGCTTCTTCATGGCTTTGGGCCCGTCTCCCGTGCCAGCGGCCGCGGCAGCGGCTGCCAGTAACCGGTCACCAGCGCGACGCCGGCGAGGATCACCCCCATGCCGAGAACTTGCGTCCACGAGAGCGCTTCGTCGAGGACCAGCCAGCCGAGCAGCGCCGCCACCGCCGGGCAGACGTAACCGTAGGAGCCGACCACGACCGGCGACGCATGGACGGTCAGCCAGGCATAGGCCGAATACGCGAGGCACGAGCTCGCGAGCGTGAGGAAAAGGAATGCCGCGAGGGCGCGTGGCGTCCAGTCGAAGTCGAACGATTCGCGCGTGAGCGCGGCGGCCAGGAGGAGCCCGAGGCCGCCCGCCAGCATCTGCAGGGCGACAAACATCAGCGGCGGGTTCGCCGCGCCCGCATTGCGGAGGTAGATCGTGCCGAGCGACCACGACAGGCAGCCGAACAGTATCAAGAGCTGCCAGCCAAGGCCGGCCACCTGAAGTCCGCCCTTGGGCGCGAGGATCATGAGGACGCCCGCAAGGCCGACCATGAGGCCGAGCTGCTGTGCGCCGGTGAGCGGCCGCTTGCGCGGGCCGAAGGTGCCGAGCCAGGCGATCCACAGCGCGGGCGTGGCATTCAGGAGCGCTGCCGTATTCGACTGGACGGTCTGCATCGCGATCACGTGGCAGGCGTTGCTCACCAGCACGGCGAGGAACGCCATCGTCAGCACGTGGCGGATCTCCGTCCGCGAGAGCACCGGCGGCCCGTAGCGCCAGGTGGCGAACGTCGCGAGGAGAATGCCCGCGAGCGTGAAGCGCAGGCCCGCGGTGACCAGCGGCGGCTCGTCCGTCACCATGACCTTGGTCGCAATAAAGCTCGAGCCCCAGACGAGGTAGACGATCGCGAGGGCCGTGGCGATGCGGCTTCGAGCTACGTTGGCGTCAGGCATGCGAGGAGGGGACAGGCCCCCGCACGGCTCCGGGTCAACGCTTCCCGTGCAGCGTGGCGACGCGGTGCATCCACCAGCCGACGAGGGCAAGGGCGGCAAGGCCTGCCCACTGGCCGGGCCTCAGCGACGGCACGACGGCGAGCGCGTCCGCGTCCTCGGTCAGCACGATCGGAATCGCGATCAACACGCCGACGATGGCCTCGCCGGCGATGAGGCCGGCCGAGAACAGGAGTCCCATCTGCTTGAGCGACTCCGGATCGCCGCTCGGGTTGCGGCGGCGGTGCCAGCGAGTGGCGAGCGCCGCGATCACGCCGCCGGCGAAGATCGGCGTCGTCAGCTCGAACGGCAGGTAGATGCCGACTGCCACCGCGAGCACCGGGGCTCGCCAGCTCTTGCCGCTGCGCCTCAGGTACTCGTCGAGGACGATGACGATCGCGCCGACCACGGCGCCGATCGCGACCATGGTCCAGGGCAGGCCCGAGCCGAAGATTCCGCCCGCCACCGACGCCATGAGCGTCGCCTGCGGCGCGGCCAGCGCGTTGACGCCCTCGCGCGCGGGGGTGCCGATGCCGTAAGCCTCGAGCAGCAGGTTCAGCACCGGCGCCATGACGGCCGCGCAGGCGAGCGCGCCGATGCCGAGCATGACCTGCTGGCGCCAGGGCGTCGCTCCGACCAGCTGGCCGGCCTTCAGGTCCTGCAGGTTGTCGCCGGCAACCGCGGCAGCGCTGCAGATCACCGCGCCGATCATGACGGCCGCGACGGGACCCACGGTCGAGCCCTTGCCGAGGATCGCAAGCAAGATGAGCGAGGCAAAGAGAATGGTCGAGATCGTGATGCCGGAGACCGGGTTGTTCGAGGAACCGACGAGCCCCGCCATGTAGCCGCTCACCGACGAGAACACGAAGCCCGCGACGACCATGATGACCGCCATCGCGAGCGCGATGCCGAAGCTGGACACCACCGCGTAGTAGAGCGCGAACAGCGGCAGCACGAAGAGCGCAATGCCCGCCATGATCCATTTCATCGGCAGGTCCTGCTCGGTGTGCGGCACGCTGCCCGCCGAGCCCGCCTTCATTGCCATGCCGGCCTTCACGCCCGACAGCAGCGACTTGCGCAGCGACCACAGACACCAGAGGCCGCCGATCAGCATCGCGCCGACGCCAATGTAACGGACCTGGGTTGTCCAGATCAGGTAGGCGGCGTTCTCGGCGGAGAGCCCGGCCAGCTGCTGCGCGAGCGCCGGGTTCTGGCCGATCATGAAGTTGTTGTAGAACGGGATGAATACCCACCACGACAGCGCGCCGCCCACGAACTGCAGGCAGGCGATGTTGAAGCCGACGATGAAGCCGACGCCGAGCAGCGCCGGCGACAGGTTGACGCCGAAGAATCCGATCGTGCGCTCGCCGAAGTAGCGCGCGGCCGCGAAGGATTCCGGCGAGAAGCGAAAGCCTGACAGCGCGAGCTTGAAGAATGCCCCGGCGGCCGCAGCGATCGACATCAACTTGAGGCCGCGGCCCGGGTCCTGGCCGACCTTAAGCACTTCCGCGGTCGCGATGCCCTCGGGGAACTGAAGGTTCTGGTCGATGATCAGCGTGCGGCGCAGCGGCACGGAAAACAGTACGCCTAGCAGGCCGCCGAGGCCCGCGATCGCGAGCACCCACCAGTAATCGAAGCGCGTCCAATGGCCCATGATCACGAGCGCCGG